>CAJOIG010000127.1 GCA_905234575.1 uncultured Oscillospiraceae bacterium | reverse complement strand
ACGCGGTCCGCCTTCGGTCCGGTGCCCTTCTTTTCGAGCCAGGCAACAAAGCGCTTCGTGAGCTTCGAGCGGTCCTTCAGCCAGTCCATAATGACCCGGATGAACGCGATAATGAAGGGCGCGGGAATAAGGTTTCCGACGACGCTGATCACGGCCGCCTTCCATACAGGCAGTCCCATGGACACACCCATGGGTATGGCCAGACGAAGCTCCACGACCGGAAGCATGGAGATGAGAAAGGTGATAAGCGCGTCGCTGGCGCCGATCTTTTCAAATACCTCTGCGATCTGCATTTAGTCCTTCAATACCTTTCGCAAGAATTGCCCGGTGAAGCTCTCCTCACACGCGGCGCAGTCCTCCGGCGTGCCGGAAAACACGACCTCTCCGCCGGCGTCGCCGCCCTCGGGGCCCAGGTCGATGATGTGGTCCGCGCATTTGATGACGTCCAGATTATGCTCAATGACGAGGACTGTGTTCCCGGCGTCAGCCAAACGCTGCAGGATGTCAAGAAGGCGGGAGACGTCCGCCGTGTGCAGGCCGGTGGTCGGTTCGTCGAGAATATAGAAGGTGCTTCCCGTGCTGCGTCGGGACAGCTCCGTGGCGAGCTTGATGCGCTGCGCCTCACCGCCGGAAAAGGTCGTGGAAGCCTGTCCGAGGCGGATGTAGCCGAGTCCGACATCCATGAGCGTCTGCAGCTTGGCGGTGATGGACGACTGGTTTTGGAAAAAGCCGAGCGCCTCCTCCACCGTCATATCCAGCACGTCCGCGATACTTTTGCCCTTGTAGTGGACCTCCAGGGTCTCGCGGTTGTACCGGCGGCCATGGCAGATCTCGCAGGGAACGTAGACATCCGGCAGAAAGTGCATCTCGATCTTGATGAGCCCGTCGCCGGTGCAGGCCTCGCAGCGCCCGCCCTTGACATTGAAAGAAAATCGTCCGGACTTGTAACCCCGGAGCTTCGCGTCCGGCGTGGAGGCGAACAAATCGCGGATCTCGCTGAACAGGCCCGTATAAGTGGCGGGATTGGACCGCGGCGTACGACCGATGGGGCTCTGGTCGATGTCGATGACCTTGTCGAGATACTCCAGGCCGAAGATGCCATCGCTCTTTCCGGGACGGACCTTCCGGCGGTTCAGCTCCGCGCCGAGGGTCTTTTCGATGACCTCGGTGACTAGGCTCGACTTTCCGCTGCCGGAAACGCCGGTCACACAGGTAAAGGTACCGAGCGGGATGTCGACGTCCACATTTTTTAAATTGTTCGCGGCAGCGCCGCGCACGGAGAGGAAATGTCCGTTCCCCTTCCGGCGCTTTGTCGGCACCGGGATATGTTCCTTGCCGCACAGATACCGTCCGGTGATTGAGCTTTCGCAGGCCATGATGTCCGCCGGAGTCCCGGAGCAGACCACCTCTCCGCCGTGCACGCCCGCACCGGGACCGATGTCCACGACCCAGTCCGCCGCGCGTATGGTGTCCTCGTCGTGCTCCACGACGATCAGTGTATTCCCGATGTCCGTCAGGTCGCGGAGGGTCCGCAGGAGCTTCGCGTTGTCCCGCTGGTGCAGGCCGATGCTCGGCTCGTCCAGCACATAGAGAACGCCCATGAGAGCGGAGCCGATCTGTGTCGCCAGCCGAATGCGCTGGCTCTCTCCGCCGGAGAGCGTCGCCGCACCGCGGGACAGAGTCAGATACCCGAGGCCGACACTGACAAGGAACTGCAGCCGCTGCCGGATCTCCTTCAGGATCCGGTCCGCGATCATTGCGTCCTTCTTGGTGAGTGAAAGTCCATCCAGAAAGCGGATGTTCTCCGTTACGGGCATTTTGCAGAAGTCCGCGATGGACAGTCCCCCGACCGTCACGGCCAGGACCTCTTTTTTCAGCCGGTCCCCGCAGCAGTCCAGGCAGTCGTATTCGCCCATGCAGTCCTCCAGCTCCGTACGCATGGAGGGTGACTGGGTCTCGCGATACCGCCGCTCCAGATTGTTGACGATCCCCTCAAAGGGCTTCCGCAGGGTGCCGTAGCCGCTGCCACGCTCATAGCGCAGCTCCAGAGGCTCGTCGCCGGTGCCGTACAGCAGGGCCTGGATCGCCTCCTGGGATAGGTTCTTGATGGGATCGTGCAGATCAAAATGATACTTTTTTCCAAGCGCCTCGTAATACATCCGACAGATGCCGTCTCCGCGGACATTTCCCCAGCCGCTGGCCATGATCCCGCCGTCCATAATGGACAGATTTGGATTCGGCATGATGAGATCGGGATCGACCCGCAGGAGCTTTCCAAGGCCGCCGCAGGTCGGGCACGCGCCGTACGGTGCGTTGAAGGAAAACAGCCGCGGCGTCAGCTCCTCGATCGAGATGCCGCAGTCCTCGCAGGCGTAGTTCTGGGAAAAGGACAGCTCCCGGTCCTGACCGACGAGCTCAAAGCGCACGATACCGCCCGCCAGGGCCATGGCGGTCTCAGTGGAGTCCGTCAGACGTCGGGCGGCCTCGGGCTTCAGCACGATACGGTCGACGATGATCTCGATGTTGTGCTTCTTGTTTTTTTCGAGGCGGATCTCCTCGGAGAGATCGTAGGTGTTCCCGTCCGCGCGGACACGGACGAAGCCGGAGCGGCGCGCATCCTCAAACACCTTCAGATGCTCTCCCTTCTTCCCCCGGATGACCGGCGCTAGGATCTGGAGCCTTGTCCCCTCGGGCAGCGCCATGACCTGATCCACGATCTGGTCGATGGTCTGCTTTTTGATCTCTTTTCCGCACTTCGGGCAGTGCGGCACGCCGATCCGCGCCCAGAGCAGACGCAGATAGTCGTGGATCTCCGTGACGGTGCCGACGGTGGATCTCGGGTTCCGGGAGGTGGTCTTCTGGTCGATGGAGATCGCCGGGGAAAGTCCGTCTATATAATCGACGTCCGGCTTATCCATCTGACCGAGGAACTGCCGGGCGTAGCTCGACAGGCTCTCGACATAGCGGCGTTGACCCTCGGCGTAGATCGTATCGAAGGCCAGACTCGATTTCCCGCTGCCGGAAAGGCCGGTAAAGACAATGAGTTTGTCCCGGGGCAGCTCGAGGGAGACGTTTTTCAGATTGTTTTCGCGGGCGCCTTGGATGCGAATGGTTTCGGGCATGGATACTGTTCCTCGCTGGAATTATTCGGTGATTTCGTTGACGTCGCGTCCCATCATGTGCATGTACTCGTCGTAGGTGCACATACGGTCGATGCATCCGTCGGGCGTCAGCTCGATGATGCGGTTCGCCACGGTCTCGGTGAGCTGGTGGTCGTGGCTGTAGAAGAGGATGTTGAACGGGAAGGCGCTCAGGCCGTTGTTCAGCGCGGCGATGCTTTCAAGGTCAAGATGGTTCGTCGGCTGGTCCAGCATGAGGACGTTCGAGCCCTCCAGCATCATCTTGGAGATCATGCATCGGACCTTTTCGCCGCCGGAGAGTACGTTCACATGCTTATACACGTCGTCGCCGGAGAAGAGCATCCGGCCGAGGAATGACCGCAGATAGCTCTCGCGCTTGTCCTCGGAGAACTGGCGCATCCAATCCATGAGCTCCAGCTCGCAGCCGTTAAAGTAGCTGTCGAAGTCCCTCGGGAAATAGGACTGGGTCGTGGAGACGCCCCATTTGATCTCGCCCTCGTCCGGCTCGAGCTCCCCTGCGAGGAGCTCGAACATGCAGGTGATGGCGTTCTCGTTCGAGCTGATGAAGGCGATCTTGTCCTCTCGGTTCATGATGAAGGACACGTTGTTGATGAGTTTTTCGCCGTCCACGGTCTTGGAGAGGTTCGTCACGAACAGACGGTCCTTTCCGGGTTCCCGGGCCGCCTTGAAGCCGACCCAGGGATACCGCCTAGACGACGCCGGCATCTGCTCCACCGTGATCTTGTCGAGGAGCTTGCGGCGGGACGTCGCCTGCCGGGATTTGGATTTGTTCGCGGAAAAGCGCTGGATGAACGCCTGCAGCTCCGCGATCTTCTGTTCGGCCTTCTTGTTCTGGTCCTTCACGAGCTTCTGCATGAGCTGGCTCGATTCGTACCAGAAGTCGTAGTTGCCGACGTACATGCGGATCTTGCCGTAGTCGATGTCCACGATATGGGTGCAGATGTTGTTGAGAAAATAGCGGTCGTGGCTCACCACGAGAACGGTGCCCTCGTAGTCCATGAGGAAATCCTCCAGCCAGACCGTGGAGGCAAGGTCCAGGTTGTTCGTCGGCTCGTCCATGAGGATGATGTCCGGGTGACCGAACAGGGCCTGGGCCAGCAGGACCTTCACCTTCTGCCGACCCTCGAGCTCCGGCATCTGCTTGTTGTGCAGGGATACCGGGATACCAAGACCCTGCAGGAGCCGCGAGGCGTCGCTCTCCGCCTCCCAGCCGCCGAGCTCGGCGAATTCCTCCTCCAGCTCCGCCGCGCGGATGCCGTCCTCATCGGAGAAGTCCTCCTTCTCGTAGATGGCGTCCTTTTCCTTACCGCACTCGTACAGGCGGGGATTGCCCATGATGATGGTGTCAAGCACGGCGTAGTCGTCGTACATGTTCTGGTCCTGCCGCAGCACGGACATGCGGCATTTCGGGTCGATGTAGACGTGGCCCTTGGTGGGCTCGATATCCCCGGCAAGGATCTTCAGGAACGTGGATTTTCCGGCGCCGTTTGCGCCGATGATTCCGTAGCAGTTGCCGGCGGTGAACTGCAGGTCCGCGCCGGAAAACAAAACCTGACTGCCATATTGCAGCGAAAGATTGTCAACAGTGATCATAAAAGCCATAATCCTCCATTGTGGTCATGGTATTATATCATACTTATTTTTATTTTAATAGTACTAATTGAAAAAAATCCGAATACACGCTTCAAAAGCACATGAATACCCCGAGAAGGGATCACTCCGGCGGATTCTATTCATTTTTTTAATTTTTCCGTCGGTTTTCATTTGACAAGTCCTCCGCTCTGTGCTAGAATACCATAGCGATGCGGAGAGATGTCCGAGTGGTTTATGGAGCTGGTCTTGAAAACCAGTGACTCCGCAAGGGGCCGGGGGTTCGAATCCCTCTCTCTCCGCCAT
>CAJOIG010000126.1 GCA_905234575.1 uncultured Oscillospiraceae bacterium | reverse complement strand
CTGCCGAAGCAGATCCTGCTGTTCGGTCTGCCGCTCATCCTGTCGAATATGCTCCAAACGCTCTTCAACCTCGCGGACGTCGCGGTGGTGGGGCGGTTCGTCGGCGCGGCGGCCCTTGGCTCCGTCGGCTCCACCTCCCATCTCGTGTACCTGTTCACGAGCTTCCTCATCGGCCTCGGCAGCGGCGTGAACGTCCTCGCGGCCAGGTACTACGGCGCGGACAACCGCTCCGCCCTGCGGCAGACCGTCCACACGGCGCTTTTCGTCTGCGCTCTCACGGGCGTTCTCATCCTCGCCCTGGGGGAGGGCTTTTCCCGGCCGATGCTCGCCCTGCTCGGCACGAAGGACGACCTCATCGACGGCGCGTCGCTGTACCTGCGGATCTACTTTTTCGGCATGCCCGCCCTGGCGGTGTACAACCACGGCAGCGCCGTCTTTTCCGCCGTGGGCGACACCCGCCGCCCACTGCGGTACCTCACCGCCGCCGGGGTGCTGAACGTGGCGCTGAACCTGTTTTTCGTGATCGTGTGCGGCCTCGGGGTGGCGGGCGTCGCTCTCGCGAGCGTGCTGTCCCAGTACCTCTCCGCCGCGCTCATCCTCATCGCCCTCTTCCGGGTGAAGGACGACTACGGCCTCGCGCTCCGGGAGCTCCGGCTCCACCGGCGGACCGCGGCCTCCGTCCTCGCGCTGGGCATCCCCGCGGGCCTGCAGGGGGCGGTGTTCTGCGTCGCGAACCTGTTCATCCAGTCCGGCGTCAACACCTTCGACAGCGTCGTCGTCGAGGGCAACGCCGCCGCCGCGAACGGGGACCTGATCATGTTCAACGTCATGGACGCCTTTTACATCGCCGCCGCGAGCTTCATCAGCCAGAACCTCGGCGCGGGGAAAAAGGACCGCATCCGCCGGAGCTACTTCCTCTGCGTGGGCTACGCCCTGGCCGCGGCGGTGGTCCTCGGCGGCCTGCTGATCCTGTTCCGGCGTCCGTTCCTCTCCGTCTTCACGACGGACGCCGCCGTGGTGGAGGCCGGGTCCCGCCGCCTCGTCATCATGTGCCTGAGCTACTGGATCTCCGCGTTGATGGACGGGTCCAGCGCCGCCGCCCGGGGCCTCGGACGCTCCCTCGTCCCGGTGGTCATCACGATCCTCGGCTCCTGCGTGTTCCGGGTGGCGTGGGTCTATACGATCTTCCGCTGGATCGGGACCTTCGACTCCCTGTACCTCGTGTACACCTTCTCCTGGACCATCACCGCCGCGGCGGAGCTCTGGTACTTCGCGAAAAGCTATCGGGAGGTCACGGCCAAGCTCCCGGCCTGAAAACAGCACAATAAAACGGCATGACCCATTTTCCGGGTCATGCCGTTTGGATTCGGTTGGGGCTCAGGCGATGCCGTGCTCGTGCAGGACGTCCGCGAGGATCTCCACCGCCTCGTCGATCTGGGCCTCGGTGTGGGTGACCATGAGGCTCGTGCGGAGAAGGCACTCGTGGGGCGCCGCCGCGGGGGGCAGGGAGGAGTTGACGTACACGCCCCGGTCGTAGAGCTCCTTCGCGATCGTCAGCGTCGGAATGGGGTCGTAGGTGTAGATGGGGACGATGGGGATGCGCTCGCCGTTCGACTCCCGCATGCGGATGTGCCGCTCGTTCAGCCGGGCCCGCATGTATAGCGCCCGGGCCTGCAGGGTCTCGGGCAGCTCCGGGTGCGCCTCCAGGATGCGGAGAGCGGCCAGGGCCGAGGCGCAGCTCGCCGGGGTGATGGAGGCGGAGAAGATGAAGGGCCGGGAGCTGTGCCGGACGTAGTCCACCACCCGGGCCGGGCCCGCCATGTAGCCGCCGAGGGAGGCCAAGGACTTCGAGAAGGTGCCCATGTAGATGTCCACCTGGTCCTCCAGGCCGAAATAGCTCGCCGTGCCGCGGCCGCCCTCGCCGATGACGCCGAGGCCGTGGGCGTCGTCCACCATGACCCGCGCGCCGTATTCCCTTGCCAGGCGGCAGATCTCGGGCAGGTTCGCGATGTCGCCCGCCATGGAAAACACGCCGTCCGTCACGATGAGGCAACCCGCGGTCTCGGGGACCTCCCGCAGCTTCTTTTCGAGGTCCGCCATGTCGTTGTGCTTATAGCGCAGCATCTTGCCGTAGCTCAGGCGGCAGCCGTCGTACAGGCTCGCGTGGTTCTCCCGGTCCATGACGATGTAGTCCGTCCGGCCGACGACGGCGCTGATGATGCCGAGGTTTGACTGGAAGCCGGTGGAGAAGGTCACGACGGCGTCCTTCCGCAAAAAGCGCGCCAGCTCCGCCTCCAGCTCGAGGTGCATCGCGAGCGTGCCGTTCAGGAACCGGGAGCCGGAGCAGCCGGAGCCGAACTCCTGGAACGCCTTCACGCCCGCGGCGATGACGTCGGGGTTCGTCGTGAGGCCGAGGTAGTTGTTCGAGCCGAGCATGATGCGGCGCTTGCCCTCCATGATGACCTCGGTGTCCTGCCGGGACTCCAGAGCATGGAAATAGGGGTAGATGTTTTTCTCCCGCACCTCGTCCGCGAGGGAGGGCTCGTAGCATTTGGCAAACAGGTCCATGGGGTTCCTTTCCGGGCGGCGTGGGAATGCCGATCCGATACATAAATATTTTTAACAGTTCTCACTATACACCCCCAGGCCGCCTCTGTCAAGAAAAGGCAAGCGCCCCGGACCGATCGGTCCGAGGCGTCTCGATTCGACGGAAGATCAGCTCTCGAAGGGGAACTTATACGGCAGGTCGTACTTGTCGCGCAGGGCAATGAACTCCTTCTGCACGGCCTCGCCCACGGGCACGCCGCGGTCCTTGCGCCAGAGCCAGGTCATGTGCGCCTTCTCGCCGGGGGTGAAGATGCGGTCGTGGCCGGGGGCCTTCTTCGACGCGCGCAGCTCCCGGAGGATGTCGCCCGTGATCTTGCGGAAGGTCTCCTGGCCGAGGAAGGCCTCGGGGTCGATGACGATGAAGAAGTGGCCCAGGTGGTAGGGCTGCTTCTCGCCGTTCGGGCCGACGCCGGTGAGGGCCTTGAGGAAGGGACCGGCCTGGAGCGCGGCGGAGAGGATCTCCACTACGGTGGCGTAGCCGTAGCCCTTGTAGCCCGCGAGCTCCTCGCCGATGCCGCCGAGGGGGGCGAGGGCGGCCTTGCCCTTTGTGAGGTCCACGAGGATCTGGTCGCTGTCCGTCATGGCGGAGCCGTCGCTGCCGATGACCATGCCGGCGGGGGTGGGCATGCCGCTGCGGGCGTAGAACTCGATCTTGCCGCGCTGGGTGATGGAGGTGGCGCAGTCGAGGCAGAAGGGGAAGTCCTCGTCCGTCGGCATGGCGATGGTGAGGGGGTTCGTGCCGAGCATGTTCTCCACGCCGAAGGTCGGGGCGATGGAGGGCCGGGCGTTGGTGCCGGTGATGCCGATGAGGCCCTCGTCGGACGCCATGGTGGCCCAGTAGCCCGCGATGCCGTAGTGGGTGGAGTTGCGGATGGCGCCCATGGCCATGCCGTAAGTCTTCGCCTTCTCGATGAGGGACTTCATGCACTTGTAGGAGGCGACCATGCCCATGCCGTCGTGGGCGTCCGCGACGAGGGTGGTCGGGGTCTCCTTCACGATCTCATACTCCGTGACGGGGTTCTGGATGCCGGCGTTGATGCGGTCGATGTAAATGGGCTTGAAGCGGTTGCAGCCGTGGCTCTCGATGCCGCGGCGGTCGCTCTCCATCAGCACGTCCGCGCAGATTTTGGCGTCCTCCTCCGGCACGCCGACGGCCTTGAAGACGTCGACCATGAAATTGCCGATGAGGTCCCAGGGAACATAGGGACGGGTCTCGGGGTCGTGGGTCATGTTCAAATCGGTGATCTGAGCCATGGGATAATCTCCTTTATAAAAACAGTTTTTTGATCACAGTTTTCCGGCGCGGCGGGCCAATTCCTCGGCCAGGGCCGCGCATTCGCGCACCATGCCGTCGCAGTGGGTCTTCTTGTCGCCGCCGCGCTCCCGGTCGAGGCGCAGCAGGTCCGCGCAGTCGAGGCAGCCCTCGTGAGCGGCCTTCAGACGGCGGTGGTACTCGGCGATCACGGGCCCGTCCTCCACGCCGAGAAGGCCGAGGGCCATGAGTCCGCCGGTGACGGCGCCGCAGACGGAGGCGCGCTTCATGCCGCCGCCGAAGTTCGCCGCGAGGCGGCAGGCGGTCGCCGGGTCGAGGCCCGCGGCCTCCGCGAAGGGGACCAGGACCGCCTGGGCGCAGTTGTAGTGGACGGCGGGATCGTTCCGCAGGGCCTGGGCCCGGGCGGCGAGGGAGTCCGAGGCTTCCTCCCAGCGAACGACGAGGCCCGGCGTCTCCGCCGCCGTGTCCGAGAGCATCCGGCGCAGGGCGGCGAGATAATCCCGCAGGGGCTCCTCCGCTTTCCCGGCGTTCTTCACGATGAGCTCCCGGGGCGCGGTCTCGCCCAGCACGTCATGCAGGGCGTCGAGGTTGTTCCCGTACCAGTCCGGCAGGGAGAGGCTCTCCCGCAGGCGTGCGTGCAGCGCCTCCCGGGACCCGAGGCCGCGAAGGTCGATGGTGTCCGATCGCATGGGTCATTCCTCCCCGTAGAGGAGCGTGAAGCTCTCGTAGTGGTCGTCCGTATAGTAGATGCGTCCGTCGTCCGAGTAGACGAGGCGTTCCGCGCCGCGGCTTGAGGCGTGCATGGTGTTCAAGTCGCACTCGTGGTAGCTGCCGTCGGGCAGCAGGCCCTCGTAGTTGCCGAAGCGGTCCCCGCCGATGGATTTGCCGTCGGCGTAGCCGTCCAGGCCGCCGCCGCTCCAGCCCAGGGCCCGGGCCTCGTTTTTCGTGAGGAAGTTGCCGGGCAGCTCACCGTACAGATGCAGGTAGAGCGCCACGTCCTCCTTGGTGGTGTACCAGCCGTCGCGGTCCAGGAGCGGCTCCGCTCCAGCGTTATCCTCCTCCGGGAGGGATAGGTCTGGCGGGACGGGTGTTTCCTCCGGCTGCTCCGCGGGCGGTTCGTCCTCCGCCGGGAAGAGCTGTTCGATCAGGGGGCTCTCCTTCGGGGCTGCCTCGATGTTCTCCGCCGCGATCTCGATGGCCTCGATCATGGACAGGGCGTCCTGCTCGTCCATGCAGGC
>CAJOIG010000125.1 GCA_905234575.1 uncultured Oscillospiraceae bacterium | reverse complement strand
ATGGGATCAGATGAGGTGGAAGGCCACGATGAGGCCGGAGAACACGATGGACACGGTGGAGCAGAGCTTGATGAGGATGTTCAGGCTGGGGCCCGAGGTATCCTTGAAGGGGTCGCCCACGGTGTCGCCTACGACCGCGGCCTTGTGCTGGTCGGAGCCCTTGCCGCCGTGGTTGCCGCGCTCGATGTACTTCTTGGCATTGTCCCAGGCGCCGCCGGCGTTCGACATGAACACCGCCATGGCAAAGCCCGTGACGGAAACGCCGCCGAGCAGACCCACGACGCCGGTCGGCCCGAGGATGAGGCCGGTGATGATGGGCACGATGATGGCGAGAAGGCTCGGAACGACCATCTCATGCAGAGCGCCCTTCGTGCAGAGGGAGACGCAGGCGGCATAGTCGGGATCGGCCTCATACTCCATGATGCCCGCGATCTCGCGGAACTGACGGCGGACCTCCACGACGGCGGTCTGCACCGCGCTCATGGTGAAGGCGGAGAACACGAAGGTCAGCATCGCGCCGATGAACAGGCCGACGAGGACGGTCGGGCTCGTGAGGGAGAAGTCCAGGATCTCCTCGGTCTTGTCCTGCACGATGTTGACGTAGGAGACGAGCAGGGCCAGGGCGGTCAGGGAGGCGGAGCCGATGGCGAAGCCCTTGCCGGTGGCGGCAGTGGTGTTGCCGAGGGAGTCGAGGGCGTCGGTACGGTCGCGGACCTCCTCGGGCAGGCCGCTCATCTCGGCGATGCCGCCGGCGTTGTCGGCCACGGGGCCGTAAGCGTCGGTGGCGAGGGTGATGCCCAGGGTGGAGAGCATGCCGACGCCGGCGATGCCGATGCCGTACAGGCCCTGGTTGAAGCTCTCGCGGCCGCCGGCGCAGAAGAAGCTGATGATGACGGCGGCGCCGACGATCAGGATGGAGGCCATGGTGGACTTGAGGCCCAGGGAGATGCCGCCGATGATGATGGTGGCGGAGCCGGTCTCGGAGGCCGCGGCCAGCTTCTGGGTGGGCTTATAGTTGTCGGAGGTGTAGTACTCGGTGAAGTAGCCGATGGCGGTGCCGCCCACGAGGCCGCAGAGGATGGAGATGTAAACGCCCCAGCAGTGGTTCGCGGTGCCGAGGATGAAGTAGCACAGGGGGGCCGCGACGATGGCGCTCAGGACGGCGGCGGTGTAGGTGCCGGTACGCAGGCTGTTGAGGAGGCTCAGCTGGGTGGCGTCCTCCTTGGTCTTCACGAGGAAGGAGCCGATGAGGGAGCAGATGATGCCGCAGACGGCCAGCGCCACGGGCAGGAACATGCCGTTCCAGCCGTAGCCGGCGGAGGCGGCCAGGGCGAAGGTGGCGAGGATGGAGCCGACATAGCTCTCGTAGAGGTCGGCGCCCATGCCGGCGACGTCGCCGACGTTGTCGCCGACGTTATCGGCGATGGTGGCGGGGTTGCGGGGGTCGTCCTCGGGGATGCCCGCCTCGACCTTGCCGACGAGGTCCGCGCCGACGTCCGCGGCCTTCGTGTAGATGCCGCCGCCCACGCGGGCGAACAGCGCCATGAAGGACGCGCCCATGCCGTTCATGACCATGATGTTGCCGAGAGCGACGGGGTCGTCGATGTGGCCGAGCACGCGCAGGCCGATGAACCAAAGGGTGATGTCGAGGATACCGAGACCCACAACGGTGAAGCCCATGACGGAGCCGGAGGAGAAGGCGACGTTCAGGCCGCGGTTCAGGCTCTCATGCGCGGCGTTCGCCGTGCGGGCGTTGGAGTTCGTCGCGATGCGCATGCCGATGAAGCCCGCGAGCATGGACCAGATGCCGCCCGTCAGGAACGCGAAGGGCGTCACGCGGGAGAGCATCTGCCCCTTGGAGGCAAAGGCGATGATCAGCAGGATCACGAACACGATGGCGAACACCTTGGCGACGGTGGTGTACTGCGCCTTGAGGTAGGCGTTCGCACCCTGGCGGATGGCGGAGGCGAGCTTGACCATCTTGTCGTCGCCCTCAGAGAACTTCATGACTTTGTTCCGCTGAAGCAGGGCGAAGACGAGCGCGACGGCGGCGCCCACGAAGCCGATCCAGAACAGGTTCTGTACCATTTTCAATCACTCCTAAACTATAAGTTTGTATCTGACTAATCTATTTTATACTCTCTGTGTGGATTTTTCAAATCAAATGTGACTGATTTACAAAAAAAGATGTTTTTTTGTGAGAAACATCAAAGATTTTATGATTTAACTGGTAATAAGCGACAAAAATAATAAAGTGATTTTGTCAATTCTTCCACAGGCAACGGCTCAGAGCGATCCGACCGCGCGGCGCAGGTAATCGCCCCCGCCCCGGCGGACGCAGCGGCCGTTCTCGGCGGCGAGGCGGCCCCGCAGATAAACGCGCTCCGCCCGGCCGCGAAGGCGCGTCCCCTCCCAGGGAGAATAGTCGCACATCGTCTCGAGCGCGGCGGGGTCCACCGGACCCTCGAACGCCGGGTCCCAGACGACGACGTCCGCGTCGAACCCCGGGGCCAGGGCGCCCTTGCGCCCCCAGAGGCCAAAGGCTTTGGCCGGGGCCTCGCTCAGAAGGCGGGCCATGTCCGGCGCGGCGATCCGCCCCGCGGCGACGCCCGCCGTCCACAGCAGAGCGGGCCGCAGCTCGATGCCGGGCAGGCCGTTCGGGATCTTCGAGAAGTCCCCCCGGCCGCGCTCCTTCTGCCCCCGGAAGTGGAAGGAGCAGTGGTCCGTCGAGAGGATGTCCACCCGCCGGTCCTCCACCGCCTGCCACAGCGCCTGGACGTCCGCGGCGGAGCGGATGGGCGGGGAGCAGACGAATTTCGCGCCCTCGAAATCCGGGCGGGAATAGACCTCGTCCGTCAGGGTGAGGTACTGCGGGCAGGTCTCCACGAGCACCGACTGCCCGGCGGCGCGGGCCGCATCGACGGCGGCAAGCCCCTCCCGGGTGGACAGATGCACGACCCAGGGCCGGCCCTCCGCCTGCCGGGAAAGCGCGAGGAAGCGCTCCACGGCGGCGGCCTCCACGGCGTTCGGGCGGGAGAGCGGATGCCAGACCGGGTCGGTCTTCCCCTCGGCGAGGAGCCGCGCGACGTTCGCGTTCACCTCATCGCCCAGTTCGCAGTGGCAGCCGACGATCCCGCCGAGCTCCCCCGCCGCGGCGAGGAAGGCCCCGAGGTCGTCGTCATCGAGGCGCAGGGCGTCGTAGGCCATGTACGCCTTGAAGCTCGTAATTCCGGCGTCGGCCATGGCGGAAAGCTCCTTTTTCGTGCGGTCGTTCCAGTCCGTGACCGCCATGTGGAAGCCGAAGTCGCAGGCGCAGCGCCCGTCGGCCCGCGCGTGCCAGAGATCCAGCGCCTCCGCGAGGGTATGGCCCCGGTCCTGGGTGGCGAAGTCCAGGATCGCCGTCGTGCCGCCCGCGACGGCCGCGGCGGTGCCGGTGGGGAAGGAATCCGCCGTCACCGTACCGGAAACGGGCATATCCAGGTGGGTATGGGCGTCGATGAAGCCGGGAAAGAGGAGCTTTCCCGTCACGTCGATCACCTCGTCCACCTCGCCCGGCGGGACGATTTTTCCGTTTTCAACATATATATCCTTTTGCTCCACGCCGTCGGCGGAAACGACGGCGCCGCCGCGAAATGCGATCATGCTCTGCCTCCTGAAAGACGTTGCCTTGCGCGCCCGGTTCTGGTATAATCCCATAAGAGCCGCGCAAGGAGGGTATGGTTTATGTCCGTTCTATATGAAAGCTATTGCGTTCTGACGCGGAAGCGCCTGACGGAAATGACCCGCCTGGCCCGCTCGCCGAAGCTGGTCGCCGGGCTCGCCGTGCTGCTGGCCATCGCGTGGGCCGTCGTTCTCCTGGGCGGCCTCTATCCGAAAGCGGACGCGGCGCTCTGGGGCGTCACGGCGGCGCTCGTCGCCTGGTTCTTCCTGCCGACGATCAACGGGTCCCTCCAGTACTACCGGTTCAACAAGCTGTACAAGGAGCCGGTCCAGGTGGTCGTGCGCCTGTACGAGGACCGCTTTGAGAACTACACCCCCATCGACAAGGGGATGCTGAAGCTGACCTACGACCGGATCCGGAGGATCTATGAGGGGAGGCACGGGATCTACCTCCGGCTGGACAAGGGCTTTTTCGTCACCCTCGACCCGGAGCGCTTCACCCTGGGCACCGCGGAGGAGGCCCTCGCCTTCCTGCGGGAAAAGATGAACGCCGGTCCCGGCTGAAAACGACCCACGTTCAAACCGCTGTCCATGGAATATGGACAGCGGTTTTTTCGGATTCAGGCGTTGCCGGCCTCCTCGTTGAAGGCCTTGATCAGCTCGTCGATGGCGGCGGCCTGCCTATGGACGTCCTCGAACTCCGTGCCGTACCAGAGGGCGTTGATCTCGTCCACGGTCTTGCCCTGCTGCTCGACCCAGGTGTAGTACTTGAGGTTGTGCACGCGCTTGCGGTCGGCGTAGGTCAGCTCCAGGAGGTTGTCGGTCTTCTGCGCCTGCAGATGCCGGGCGAAGTCCACGGCGGCCTTCACGGGGGTGTAGTCGCCGTCCTGCTCCCGCAGCTCCTCCAGGCGGCTGCCGTACATGGCGAAGGAGTCCGTCAGCACCGTGGCGACGACGTCGTGCTCGGTGAATTCGTAGTATTTCGCCATCTTGATGCAGCACAGCAGGTTCGCGATGCCGGAGATGCCGAGCCAGGAGAGCTTTTCCACAAAGGCCGGGTCGAGGCACAGCTCCTCCGTGAGGAAGCGCACGCCCTCGGGCTCGTTGAACAGGCGCAGGAGCTCCTGGGAGTCGTTGTCATCGATGTCGATGACCATGTCGGTGTTTTTGACGTTGTGGATCCAGGGGACGTGCTTGTCGCCGATGCCCTCGATGCGGTGGCCGCCGAAGCCGTTGTCCAGCAGGGTGGGGCACTGCAGCGCCTCGCCCGCGGCGAGCTTCATGCCGGGGTAGAGCTCCTTGAGCTTGTCGCCGGAGCCGATGGCCCCCGCCGACCCCGTGGTGAAGCACGCGCCGGCGAACCGGTCGCCGGGACGCTTCATGCCCTCGAAGACCTCCGCGATGGCGGAGCCCGTGACCTCATAGTGCCAGAGGTGGTTGCCCATCTGCTCGAACTGGTTGAAGATCATGTTGGAGGGGTCCGCGGCCAGCTCATGGGTCTTGTCGAAGATCTCCTTGACGTTCGACTCGCAGCCGGGAGTGGCGATGATCTCCGCGCCGATGGAGCGGAGCCAGTCGAAGCGCTCGCGGCTCATCTCCTGGGGCAGGATGCCGATGGCGTGGACGCCGAGGAGCCGGGAGTTGAAGGCGCCGCCGCGGCAGTAGTTGCCGGTGGAGGGCCACACGGCCTTCTGGACGGAGGAGTCGAAATGTCCCGTCACGAGCTCCGGCACGAGGCAGCCGAAGGAGGCGCCGACCTTGTGGCAGCCGGTGGGGAACCACTTGCCGACGAGACCCACGATGCGGCAGGGCACGCCCGGATGTAGTTCGGCGCGCCGAAGAGGCCGCCGTGCTCCTTGGGCTCGTTGTGCCAGCTCACGCGGAACAGGTTCACGGGGTCGATGTCCCACAGGCCGGTGACGGCGAGCTTGTCCAGCACCTTCTGGGGGATGAGGCTCGGGTCCTTCATCTGGGCGAAGGTGGGGATGACAATGCCGTTTTCCCGGGCGCAGGCGAGGTTGTGGGCCCGGCCCTCGGGATGGATGCGAAGGTCGATCATAGGAAGCACTCCTTTGATGTTCGTTATGGGTCCATTATAGTGGAATCCGCCGGCAAATACAAGCGGGGAAGCGAAAAACTCCCGCGTCCGGGCGTTGCGTTCCCGCCGCCGGTGTGGTATCCTATGCGGATCATGGCCATCGACTACGGCGACGCGCGCACCGGCATCGCCGTGTCCGATCTCACGGGACTCATCGCGGGCGAGACCTTCGTCATCGCCCAGCGGAACGCCGAGGCGCTGGCGCAGGCCATCGCGGCGGCGGCCGCCGAGCGGGAGGTGGGGACCCTCGTCCTCGGCCTGCCGAAGAACATGGACGGCACGGAGGGGCCCCGGGCGGAGAAGGCCCGGGCGCTGAAGGCGCTCCTCGAGGCCGCCGGCGCGCCGCCGGTGGTCCTGTGGGACGAGCGGCGCACCACCATTGACGCCCACCGAATCCTGCGAGAGAACGGCAAAAAGGAGAAGAAGCACAAGGCCACCGTGGACGCGGTTGCGGCGGCGCTGATTCTGGAGGGATACCTGGGAACGCTATGACAGACATCTTCCATGAACCCTTCGGCGTCACGGCGGACGGCCGCCCGGTGACCCGCTGGACCCTGCAAAACAGAAACGGCATGACCGTCCGGGTCCTGGACTACGGCTGCGTCATCCAGAGCCTCGTCGTCCCCGACCGGGAGGGTCGGCCCACGGACGTGGTCCTGGGCTACGACGACCTCGCGGGCTACGAGGCGGGGACCTGCTGGTTCGGGGCCCTGGTGGGGCGGTGCGCCAACCGCATCGGAAACGCCGCCTTCCCGCTGGACGGCCGGACATACCGCCTGCCGAAAAACGACGGCGAAAACCATCTCCACGGCACCTTCGAGCGGCGCGTTTTCGCCGCCTCCGAGGAGGACGGGGCCCTGGTCCTGCGGTACGTCAGTCCCGCGGGCGAGGAGGGCTATCCCGGCGCGCTCTCCGTCACCGTGACTTATACCCTCACCGGGGACAACGCCCTCGTGCTGGACTACCGCGCCGTCACCGACGCGCCCACGGTGGTGAACCTGACGAACCACTCCTATTTCAACCTGGACGGCCAGGGGCGCGGCGACGTCCTCTCCCAGCGGCTCTGGCTTTCCGCCTCCCAGGTCACGGAGATCGCCCCCGGCACGGTGCCTACGGGA
>CAJOIG010000124.1 GCA_905234575.1 uncultured Oscillospiraceae bacterium | reverse complement strand
GTGATCGCCTACGGCGTCGGGGCGAGCGTGCTGTACGGGCTCGCGCTGTGCCTGTTCGGCTGATCGAAGGGCGGCGGAGATTCCCCCGTTTTTTCCGTTGACGAACCGGCTCGGACAGCGTAAAATAAAAATATAACAATCCGAAAAAACAACCGAGCCGAAAGGAAAAAACGATGGAGAAGGAAAACAAGGAGAATAAAACCGCGCTCAGCGCGGAGATCCGCGCCCTGCGCGATAAGCTCCTCGGCCAGCAGCAGCTCCTTCGCGCCAAGGGCCTTCCCGTGATCGTCCTCGTGGAGGGCTGGTCCGCCGCGGGAAAGGGCAGCCTCATCAACGAGCTCATTTCCGGCATCGATCCCCGGTTCTACAACGTCGTCTCGCCCCAGATCGTCCCGGAGGCCCAGGCGCGCTATCCCTTCCTGCATCCCTACGCCTGCGCCATCCCGGAAAACGGAAAGATCATGTTCTTCGACGCCGGCTGGATGGAGGACGTGGTCCGCAAGCGCCTCCGCCGGGACATCACGGGCGAGCAGTACAAGACCCGCGTCCGCTCGGTCAACGAGTTCGAGCGTCAGCTCCGGGACGGCGGGTATCTGCTCCTGAAGATCTTCCTCGACATCGACCGGAAGGAGCAGCACGAGCGCATGCGCGCCCTGCGGGAGAACTACGAGACGGAGTGGCGCGTCACGGAGGACGACCTCTGGCAGCACCGGGAGTACAAGGCCTTCCGGGAGGCTTACGACGAGTTCATGGAGAAGACGGGGGAGACGATCCCGTGGATCCGACTGGACGGCAGCAAGCGCAAGGCCGCCGTCCGGGACGCCCTGCGTCTCATCACCGACAGCATCGACCGGGGCGTGGAGCAGGGCCGCTATGTGGGCGAGCCCTTCAAAGAGAAGTTTCCCCTCATCCCCATGCCGAAGCTCGCAGACGTGGACCTCTCGCCCGCGCTGGAGGACGAGGAGTATCGCCGGGAGCTCAAGAAGCTGCAGAAGCGCCTCAAGCAGCTTCATAACGTGATCTATCGGAAGAGGATCCCCGTCATCCTCTGCTACGAGGGCTGGGACGCCGCGGGCAAGGGCGGGAACATCCGCCGCATCGCCCGGCCTCTGGACCCCCGGGGCTTCGACGTGATCCCCATCGCGTCGCCCCTGCCGCACGAGCTGGCCAGGCAGTTTTTATGGCGCTTCTGGACGCGCCTGCCCCGCAGCGGCCATGTCTGCATCTTTGACCGCACCTGGTACGGCCGGGTGATGGTGGAGCGGCTGGAGGGCTACTGCGCGGAGGCGGACTGGAAGCGCGCCTACAACGAGATCAACGAGTTCGAGCGCCAGCTCACGGACGACTGGGGCGCGGTGGTGCTCAAATTCTGGATCCACATCGACCAGGACACCCAGCTCGCCCGCTTCACCGACCGGCAGAACACCCCCGAGAAGCAGTGGAAGCTGACGGAGGAGGACTGGCGCAACCGGGAGAAATGGCCCCTGTATGAGGCCGCGGTGGACGAGATGCTCGAAAAGACCAGCACGGAAAACGCGCCCTGGTACATCATCGAGTCGAACGACAAGAAATACGCCCGCATCAAGACCCTCCGCATCGTCGTGGAGGCGCTGGAGCGGGCCTGCGAGGAACACATCACGAGAGGACTGTAAGTATGGCATCCAAGGACTCCAGGGAAACCAAGGACAAAAAGAAAAAAGCGGAGAAGCCGGCCCCGGAGAGCATCTACATAAACCGGGAGCTGAGCTGGCTCGCGTTCAACCACCGTGTCCTGCTGGAGGCGGCGGATCCCGCCGTCCCGCTGCTGGAGCGGCTGAAATTCCTCATGATCTACCAGTCGAACCTGGAGGAATTCTACCGCGTCCGGATCGGCATCCTGACCCACCGGGCCATCCTGGACCCGGACAATCGAGACTCCCTCTCCGGGCTCCTGCCCGACGCCCAGATCGCGGAGGCACTGCGCGTCACCCGGGAGCAGCAGGTCCTCGCGGAGAGTGTATGGAAGGCCATCCGGGAGGAGCTGCGCCAGAATAAGATCGACGTGCTGGACTTCAAGAAGATCAGCAAGGTCGACGAGCTCATGAGCAAAAAGCTCTTTGGGGACCTGAAAAACCAGCTCTTCCCGAAGATCATCGACATGGACCAGGCCCTGCCGTTTCTGTGGGGGGAGGAGACCTATATCATCGCCTTCCTCGGCCGGACGGGAGAGCAGAAGCTCGCCATCATTCCCCTGCACCGAGTCCCGGCGTATCTCAGCTTTGAGATCGACGGCAGCCAGAAGATCGTCCTGACGGACCAGCTCGTGCGGCACTTCCTGCCCCTGCTGCTGAAAAAGGAGACGGTCGTCCAGTCGGCGGTGGTGAAGGTGACGCGAAACGCGGACGTGTTCCTCTCCGCCGTGGAGGACCGGGGCGACGAGGACCGGCGCCAGAAAATGGCGGCCATGCTCACGAAGCGCAAGCGGGAGATGCCCGTCCGCGTGCAGTTTTACGGCAAGCTCACGGACGCGGCGCGGGCGGCGCTCATCAAAAAGCTCCGGGTCCCGGAGCGCAGCGTGTTCACCTCGTCGGTGCCCTTTGACCTGAGCTTCCGCTCCTGCATCGGCCCGCACGAGAATTTCCGCTATGAGGAGCGTCGTCCCGCCCGGGAGATCGGACTCAAAAAGGGCGAATACTTCCGCTACATCGAGAAGCACGATCTTCTGATGAGCTTCCCGTTCCAGAGCATGCTGCCCTTCGTGGACCTGCTGTACGAGGCGGCGGACGATCCGGAGGTCCTGTCCATCAAGGTCACGCTCTACCGCATGTCCGCAAGCTCCAAGGTCGCGGCGGCGCTGGCCTACGCTGCGGACAAGGGCAAGGACGTGCTGTGCCTTCTCGAACTGCGGGCCCGGTTCGACGAGCAGAACAACATAGACTATTCCGAGATCCTGGAGGACGCCGGCTGCCGGGTCATCTACGGCCTGCCGAACTACAAGGTCCACTCGAAGCTCTGCCTCATCACCCGCCAGCACGGCGGGAACCTCTCCCACATCACGCAAGTGGGCACGGGCAACTACAACGAGGTGACGGGCGAGCAGTACACGGACCTGTCCCTCATCACCGCGGACGAGGGCGCCGCCGCGGATGCCGAGGCCGCCTTCGCCGCCATGGCCGAGGGGGAACTCCCGCCGGAGGCCCATACCCTCTGGATCGCGCCGCTGAGCTTCAAGAGCCGGGTGCTGGACCTGCTGGACCGGGAGATCGCCAAGGGGGAAAACGGCCGCGTGGCCTTCAAGGTCAACTCCATGAACAACCTCGACGTCATGGAAAAGCTCATCCAGTGCTCGCAGGCGGGGGTTCAAGTCGAACTGTATATCCGCGGCATCTGCTGCCTGCGTCCCGGCGTGCCGGGGAAGACCGAGAACATCGTCGTGAAGAGCGTCGTCGGCCGCTGGCTGGAGCACTCCCGGATCTACCGCTTCGGCGAGGGCGACGACGAGCGCCTGTTCCTCGGCTCCGGCGACCTGCTCAACCGCAATCTGGAGCGCCGGGTGGAGGCGTTCGTGGAGGTCGTAACCCCCGACACCCGCGCCCAGGTGAACGAGATTCTGAACGCCCTTCGGAACGACCGGGAAAAATCCCGGGTCATGCAGCCGGACGGCAGCTATCTCCGCGAGCCCGGCGGGGAGGGCACCTCCTCCCAGGAGGCGCTGTACTGCTATTTCAGCGCCATCCGCGTCAAGCCGGAGACGGGCGGACCCTCCGCGCCGCCGGCGGAGGAGACGCCTGTCCCGGCCGCTTCCCCGCGCCCCACGCTGGGGGACCGGCTCCGCCGTCTGTTCCGCCGGGAAGAAACGAAAGAAGAATGAGGTGATCGCATGTCCGAACGCTACAATATCTGCCTGGACGTGGGTGGGACCAAGGTCCTTGGCGCCATTTTCAACGAAAATCGCGAGATCGTCTACCGCCTGAAAAAGCGGTCGAAATCCAAGGGCGGCGAGGCCGCGAACGTGGAGGAGGTCATTGCCGGCGTGGTGGAGGAGATGCTCGATGGCTTCGGTATTTCCCTCGAGCAGGTGAATGCCATCGCCTCCTGCGCGCCGGGCGTCGTGGACCAGGAGACGGGCGTGGTGCTCTTCACGCCGAACCTGCCCTGGCGGAACTACGACCTGCGCGCCGCCATGGAAAAGCGCTTCGGCGTGCCGTTTTACGCCGGGAACGACGTGAACCTCGGCGTGCTGGGCGAGTACCATTTCGGCGCGGGCCGGGGGTATCGGAACATCGTGGGCCTCTTCGTCGGCACCGGCGTCGGCGGCGGCCTCATCCTGAACGGGTCCCTGTACACCGGACACCAATTCAAGGGCGGCGAGCTCGGCCATATGATCCTCGATCCCGGCGGCCCCCTGTGCAACTGCGGTCAGTCCGGCTGCCTCGAGGCCTACGCCAGCAAGCAGGGCATGAGCGCCTATGTCCGCCAGCAGGCGGCCCGAGGCCGGGAAAGCCTCCTGACGGAGCACGTTCAGGAGGGCGTATTCCGCAGCAAGCACCTCAAAAAGGCCCTCGCGGCGGACGACGCCGTGGCGATGGAGGCCGTGGACCGGGCCTGCCATTATCTCGCCGTCGCCGCCGGCAGCCTCATCAACATCTTCAGCCCGGACCTCGTCCTGTTCGGCGGCGGCATCATCGAATCCATGGGCGACCGGTTCCTCGGGAAGATCCTTGCGGAGCTGGACGCCTACTGCATGCCCGCCATCCGATCCTCCGTGGAGGTCAAAAACGCCGCCCTCGGGGACGACTCCGTCCTCTATGGCGACCTGGCCCTCATCGAGGGACTCTGATTCTCTCAATACATACTCGTACCCCGCCGGAAACGATCCCGGCGGGGTACGGTTTTTTGGAAGGCAATTTCAGCCGGCCTGGACGGCGGCCAGAATATCGGCGTAGGCCGCCTTCGCCTCCGGCACGCCGTAGGCCATGTACAGCGGCCAGACGTGGAACATCCCGTTATAGACGAGGCAGTCGTGGTCGATGCCCGCGGCGGTGAGCTTCTCGTCGAGGGTCCGGATGTCAGGGTAAAGGAGCTCGGCCGTCCCGGTGAGGAGGGTGATGCGCCCGAGGCCGTCGAATTCCCCGTACAGCGGGCTGACGACGGGGTCCGTCGGGCTGAGGTCCCCGGCCCAGAGCGCGCCGAGATGCCGGAGCTGCTCCGCGTCCAGCGCGGGGTC
>CAJOIG010000123.1 GCA_905234575.1 uncultured Oscillospiraceae bacterium | reverse complement strand
GTGAAGCCCGAGTTCGAGGTCTTCGACACCGGCCACATCGACTCCGTGATGTATTATGTAAACAAGTGGGGCATCCCCAAGCCGCCCCACATCCAGTTCATCATGGGCGTCGGCGGCTCCATGCCCGGCACCGCCGAGAACCTGGCCTTCCTCGTGAACAAGCTGCCCGAGGGCGCCACCTGGTCCGTCTCCGGCATCGGCAAGACCCACATGCCCATGCTGCTCGCGGGTCTTGCGCTGGGCTGCGACGGCCTGCGCGTCGGCCTCGAGGACAACGTCATGTTCGGCAAGGACGAGAACGGCAACAAGATCATCGCCACGAACGTCATGCTCGTCGAGCGTGCCGTGCAGATGGCGAAGCTCGCCGGCCGCCAGATCGCCACGGCGGACGAGGCCCGCGAGATCCTGGGCATCACCCGCCACTGCCTGCGCGACGGCAAGACCGAGCCGGTCAATATCACGGCAAAATGATCGCCCCGGAAGCGATACCGGGCATTCCCGCCCGGAACCGCTGACGGCACAAGCGAATATCGGTTCTTTTTGCTTCTTTTTCTTCCGCAAGAAAAAGAAGATCTCCGAGCTCAGCCGGCTACGGCAACCGCTATGCCGGCTGAGCCGCGGGACGATCGTCCCGCCGGGGTCGAACGGGAAACGGTCCGGCCTTCACTGCTTGAAAAGGAGAGCTTTTCCACCTTCGGGACAGCTCCGCTTTTTGGGCTGTTCCATTTTTGCTTTTCGGGGGATGCTATGGAAAGGAACATCGATTACAAACAGGCGCGGGAGCTGCTGCTGGAAAGAGCGGCCCCGGTGGAGACCGAGGTCGTCCCGTTGGAGGCGGCGGCCGGACGGATCCTGGCCCAGAGCGTCACCGCGGCGCGGGACGTGCCGCCCTTTGACCGCTCCCCCTACGACGGGTATGCCTTCCGGGCGGCGGATACGGCGGGCGCGGACGCGGACCATCCCGTGACGCTGCGTATCCTGGAGGAGATCCCCGCCGGGTCCGTGGGGACGCAGACGGTCGAGCCCGGCACGGCGGCGAAGATCCTCACCGGCGCGCCCGTCCCGCCGGGGGCGGACGCCGTCGTGAAATACGAGGAGACGGTGTTCACGGGGGAGACGGTCGCGATCTCCGCGGCCTTTTCCGCCGGGGAGAACGTGGTCCCTCGCGGAGAGGACGTCCGTGCGGGCGACGCTCTGGCCCTGCCCGGCACGCCCGTCGATCCGGCGCTTCTCGGGACGCTGGCCGCCCAGGGGATGCCGGAGCCGCTGGTGTATCGCGTGCCCCGGGTGGGACTCATCACCACCGGCAGCGAGCTGGCCGAGCCGGGGGAGGCCCTTTCCGGCGGGAAGATCGTGAATACGAACCGCTACGCCTTCGCCGCGGCCCTGCGCCGGGCGGGCGCGGAGCCGGTGTTCCTCGGCGCGCCGCGGGACGACCCGGACGCCATCGCCGCGCTGTTCGACGCCGCTTTGTCCTCCTGCGACATGGTGATCTCCACCGGCGGCGTCTCCGTCGGGGATTATGATTACACCCCGGACGCCATGGAGCGGGCGGGGGCGGAGGTGTTCATCCGCACGCTGCGCCTCAAGCCCGGCGGGGCCTCGGCCTACGCGATGCGGGACGGGAAGCTCCTGTGCGGCCTGTCCGGCAATCCCGCCTCGGCCATGACGAATTTCTACGCCGTGGTGCTGCCGGCGCTGCGGAAGCTCTGCGGACATAAGCAGCCGCGGCTGACGGAGGTCCCCGTCGTACTGGCGGAGGACTTCGGCAAGAAGAGCCCCAAGACCCGCCTCCTGCGCGGGACGCTGGACCTCGCGGACGGCACGGCGAAAATGCACGTCTCCCGCGCCCAGGGAAACGGCGTGCTGCACAGCCTCGTCGGCTGTGACCTGCTGGCGGAGGTCCCCGCGGGGAGCGGGAAGCTCCCGGCCGGCACCCACCTGACCGCCTATCTCATCCCGTAAGGAGGGACGACCATGAAAAAAGTAAGGACCGAGGACGCCGTCGGGCTGACCCTCTGCCATGACATCACGGAGGTCCGGGACGGCTTCAAGGGCCGGGCCTTCCGGCGCGGACACATCGTCACGCCCGAGGACATCCCGCATCTGCTGGACCTGGGGAAGAAGCACCTCTTCATCTGGGAGGAGAACGCCGGGGAGATTCACGAGGAGGACGCCGCCCTGCGCCTGGCCGCGCTGGCGCCGATGGAAAACGCGGTCTACACCGGCCCCTCCGAGGGCAAAATGACCCTGACCGCGATGGAGGACGGCCTGTTCCGCGTGAACCGACCCCTGCTGGACGCCATCAACGCCATCGGCGACATCACCATCGTCACCCTGCCGGACCATTACCCGGTCCAAAAGGGCAGCAAGCTCGCCGGGGAGCGCATCATCCCCCTGGTGTGCGATGTGGCGCAGATCGAGAAGGCAGAGGCTCTGGTCCGGGCTGCGGACCGGCCGCTGATGGAGCTGCTGCCGTACCGGAAGGATGTGCCCGTGGGCATCGTCGTCACGGGCAGCGAGGTGTACTCCGGACGCATCCGGGACAAATTCGAGCCCGTCGTCCGGGAGAAGGTCGCGCCCTTCGGCGCGAACGTCCTGGGCTGCATCTTCTGCGACGATTACCTCGATATGCTGGACGCCGCCATCGCCAAGTGGCGGGAGCGCGGCGCGAAGCTCATCGTCATGACCGGCGGCATGAGCGTGGACCCGGACGACCTGACCGTCACCGCCATCCGGCGCAGCGGCGCGGAGGTCGTCAGCCAGGGCGTGCCCGCCCAGCCGGGGAACATGTTCACCGTGGCGTATCTTGACAACATCACGATCCTCGGGGTCCCCGGCGCGGCCATCCACGCGAAGACCACCATGCTCGACGTGGTGCTGCCCCAAGTGTTTGCCGGCCTGCGCTTCACTTTTGCGGAGCTGCGCGGCCTCGGTGCGGGCGGGCTGTGCCAGGGCTGCGCCGAGTGCCATTACCCCAACTGCACCTTTGGACTGTACTGACCTTCCGGCCGGATTAGCGTGAACCTTCGTTGCGTGAACCTGAAGGATAAAACCGTATGAAAGACCAGTTTGAAAGAGAAATATCGTATCTGCGGGTGTCCATAACGGATCTGTGCAATCTCCGCTGCCGGTACTGCATGCCGGACGGCGTCTGCCAAAAGCGGCACGAGGACATCCTCTCCTTCGAGGAGATCGCGGAGATCGTGGCCGCGGCGGCGGCGCTCGGCGTGCGGAAGGTCCGCGTCACCGGCGGCGAGCCCCTGGTGCGCCGGGGCTGCGCGGAGCTGTGCCGGATGCTCGCGGACATTGACGGCATCGAGGAGATCGACCTCACGACGAACGGGACGCTCCTGCCCCGGTACGCCAAAGAGCTCAAGGCGGCGGGCGTGACCAGGGTGAACATCAGCGTGGACAGCCTCGACCCCGAAAAATACGCCGACATCACCGGCGGCGGGCGTTTGCAGGACGCGCTGGACGGCATCCGCGCCGCCCAGGAGGCGGGCCTGACCCCTGTGAAGCTCAACGCCGTGCTCATCGGCGGCTTCAACGACGATGAGATCCCCGCCTTTGTGGAGCATACCCGCCGGGCGCCCATCGAGCTGCGATTCATCGAGCTCATGCCCATGGGCGGGCGCTTTGGGCCGGAGGCGTATCTCCCGGGCGAGACGGTACTCGAGCGGGTGCCGGAGCTCGTGCCGGTCCCCCACGACGGGGGCGTGGCCCGGCTGTACCGCCTGCCGGACGGACAGGGCCGCGTGGGGCTCATCTCCCCGCTGAGCCGGCATTTCTGCGCGTCCTGCAACCGCCTGCGCCTGACGAGCGAGGGGCACCTGAAGCCCTGCCTGCACTCGTCCGCGGAAATCAACGTCCGCGGCCTGCACGGAGATGCGCTCCTCGACACCCTGCGCCGGGCCATCCGCGAAAAGCCCCGGCAGCACGGCGTGCTGGACGCCGACCATCGCAGCGAGGCCGGGCGGACCATGAACACCATAGGAGGCTGAGACATGGCGATCGAGAACGATTTTACCCATTTCGACGAGCGCGGCGGCGCCCGGATGGTGAACGTGGGGGACAAGAGCGATACGAAGCGCGTCGCCGTGGCGGCGGGCCGGGTCCTCGTGAACCGGACGACCTTCGACCTCATCCGCACCGGCGGCGTGAAAAAGGGCGACGTGCTCACCGTGGCCCGGGTGGCGGGCATCCTGGCGGCGAAGCGCACCCCGGAGCTCATTCCCATGTGCCATCCCGTGGCCATCACGGGCGTGGAGATGGACCTGCGTCTGAACGAGGAGGACCTTGCCGTGGACATCACCGCCGAGACCTCCTGCGTCGGGCCGACGGGGGTGGAGATGGAGGCGCTCTGCGCCGTCTCGGCGGCGGCCCTGACGGTATACGATATGTGCAAGGCCGTCCAGCGGGACATGGTCATCGACGATATCCGGCTGCTCCGCAAATCCGGCGGACAGTCCGGCGATTTTGTGAGGGAGGACTGAACATGGATTACACAGCGGCGGTCATCACCGTCAGCGACAAGGGGTCAAGAGGCGAGCGGGAGGACACCTCCGGCCCGGCCCTCGTGAAGATGCTCGAGGAAAACGGCTATGCCGTGGCCTACACCGCCATGGTGCCGGACGAGATCGGGGACATCCGCCGGGAGCTCGTCGCCTGTGCGGACGAGAAGGACCTCTGGCTCGTGCTCACCACCGGCGGGACGGGCTTCGCGCCCCGGGACGTGACTCCGGAGGCGACGGAGGGCGTCATCGAAAAGCGCGTTCCGGGCATCCCGGAGGCCATGCGGGCCGAGAGCCTGCGAATCACGCCCATGGGCTGCCTCTCCCGGGAGACGGCGGGCATCCGCGGCCGGACCCTCATCGTGAACCTGCCCGGCAGCAAAAAGGCGTCCACGGAGAATTTCGCGGCGGTGGTGAAGCCCATCCGCCACGGCCTCGAGGTCCTGCGGGGCGTTGCCCACGACTGCGCGGACCTGCACCACCACCATCATCACGGGGAGGGACATGCTCATGAGTGAGGTACTGGCCGTCTGCATCAGCGAGGTCCGGGGCATCCAGAAGCACCCGGTCGAGTGCGCGGAGCTGCGCGTCGATCACGGCATCGTCGGGGACGCCCACGCCGGAAACTGGCACCGGCAGGTGTCCCTGCTGGGCGTCGAGAGCGTGGAGAAGCTCCAGGAAAAGCTTGATACGATCCGCTTG
>CAJOIG010000122.1 GCA_905234575.1 uncultured Oscillospiraceae bacterium | reverse complement strand
TTTACATAATATCCGAACGCGGTGAAGCTCGGGTCGAGCCAGCTCTGCTGCCAGATGTGGTACCAGCCGATGAGGCCGATGCACACCACCCGCAGCACGTCCGCCGCGGCGAGGTAATCCCGCCCTTCTGGCTTCATGCCTCGGGGACCTCCGGCGCGGGCTTTTTCTCCTTGACGGGCACGGGGGTGGCGGGGCGGTCCTCGGTCTTCACGGCGACGCAGCGGCAGATGGGCACGCCCTCGGCGTGGAAGCGCTCCTCGTAGTTCGTCATGATTCCGGTGACGCCGTCCCGGTGCAGGTCGCGGGTGATCTCCCGCAGCTCATAGCCCATATAGGCGAACTGCTCGAGGGACCACTCGAAGAGCCAGGCCTGGTCGGTCTTGTATTCGATGCGGCCGCCGACGGGCAGGATGTCCCAGTACATGGCGAGGAAGCTCGGGGCGGTGAGGCGGTGCTTCTGCTCCTTCTTCCGGGGCCAGGGGTCGGGGAAGTTGATGTAGATCGCGGATACCTCGCCGGGGGCGAAGATGTCCCGCAGGGTGGCGACGTCGGCGTCGATGAAGCGGACGTTCTCGATGCCCTCGGCCATGGCGCGCTCCATGGCGGTGACCATGGCGTTCGGGACCTTCTCGATGGCGACGAGGAGGACGTTCGGGTCCCGGTGCGCGACGCCGGCGGTGAACTGTCCCTTGCCGCAGCCCATCTCGGCGCGGACCTCCGCGCAGCCGGGACGCAGCGACGCCCAGGAGCCCCGCAGGGCGGCGGGCTCGAACACCTGGACGGCGGCGCATTTTTCCATGCGGGGGACGAGGTTTTTCTTGTTTCGCATTCTCATAGGAGAGTTCCTCCGGGGGGGATGATTTCAGGGGTCCGGACGATTATACCACACTTTGGCGCGTTTTTGCACCGGTCCCGGAAAACTTCCTCCGTTCGACGGAAACGGCGGGAGCGCCGTGGTATCATCGTCGGAGAAAGGGGGGACAAGCCCGGTGAAGCAGCGCGCGAAAATGGCGATGTTCCTGGTGTCGGCGGCGGTGTTCGCGGGGGCGTGGCTCGTGGCGGAGACCGCGCTCCGGACGGACGGCACGGAGACGCCGGTCCTCGCGGAGACGGAGGAGAGCATCTCCCTGGCGGTGGGCCGCCGGGAGGACATCCTGGCCCTGTCGTGGACGCGGGAGGGGGAGACGGTGAGTCTGCGCCGCCGCGCGGACGGACGCTGGGAAAACGCCGACGATCCCGCCTGCCCCATCGACCCGGCGGCGGCGGAGGCCCTGGCCAGGGCGGCCGGCGCGACGGCGGCCTCGCTCGCCGTGTCGGACACGTCGGACCTCGCCTCCTACGGGCTCGCGCCGCCGTCCGTCACGGTCATGGCGGCCACGGCGGCGGAGGCGTCCACCTACGAGGTGGGGAACATGGCGATCACCGGGGAGTATTACGTCCGCCGGGACGGGACGGTCTATCTGGAAAACGGGTCGCTGGCGGCGTTCCGGGCGACTCTTGCCGACCTGCTGGAGCGTGAGGAGCTGCCGGAGGACGTCGCCGCGGTGACGGGGCTCTCCGTGCGCTCCGAGGCGGGGAGCTATGCCCTGGCCTACCGCCGGGACCTGGAAGGGACCCCCGGCTGGTATCGGACGGACGGCGGCACGCCGGTGCTCCTGGACGCCGGGCGGGCGGAGCCCTTTGTCCGCACGCTGCTGGAGACGGAGCTCGGCCCCTGCGTCTCCTGGCGAAAGGAGGACGCCCCTCTCTACGGCCTCGACGCCCCGCAGCTCACTGCGACGCTGCGCTACACCGACGCGGCGGGCGAGGCGGAGGCGCTCACCCTGCGCTATGGGCGGTACGAGGGGGAGGACGTGTATGTGTCCGTTGCCGGCTCGGATCAGGTGTATCTCACCTCGGCGGCGGTGCCGGACGCGCTGCTGTACCCGGACTGGGACCGGCTCACCCCCGGTACGGTGCTGACGCTGGATCTTGCCGCCGTGGCCTCCGTATCCGTGGAGCTCGGCGGAGAGAGCTGCGAGCTCCTCCGCCTGGAGGAGGAGACGGAGCGCGCCGCCGCGGACGGGCCCGTCACGGCGTTCGATGTGATCTGGTCCGTGAACGGGTGGGTCCTGCCCTCGGACGAGACGGAGGCCTGGCTCACTGCCCTCGCGTCCCTCCCGGCGGAGCCCGCCGTCGGCGGAGGCGAGGGGCGGCAGAGCCTCCTGCGCGTCACGCTGACCTGGAAGGACACGGAATCCATCCCGGCCGAGCTGGAGCTCCGCAGCTACGACAGCGCCCACTGCCTCTGCGTCCTCGGCGGGGATCGGTATCTGCTCGTCCCCCGGGCGGCTGCAGAGGCGGTCGTCGCCGCGGGCGAGACGCTGCTCGACCACGGGCTGCAACAATAATAGGTATGGACACGACTTCGCCCCCTCAGCCGAGGGGGCGAAGTTGCTGTATGGACGTATGCGACAGCTTATAGCGTGTCCTCGTTCACCCGGGCGGGCGTCGTCTCGAGCTCCTCGGGATGGGCGAGATAATGGCGGAAGGCGCGGAAGGCCGCGCCGATGTAAGCGCTGTCCGCGATGCGAGTGTCCACGGAGACGGTGTAGTCCAGGGTGTGGGTCTCCCGGACGGCGCCGGTCTTCGTGAGCTCGCAGCCGGTATGGCGGCGGCCCAGGGAGAGGCTCAGCGGCAGGCAGCCCACGCTGTTGAGACCGCGGGTCATGGACGGCAGCAGGTCCGAGCCCTCGTCGGAGATGACGGCGGAGCCGTGGAAGGGACTGCGCTCGAGCCAAGCGTCCCCCAGCCAGCCGTGATAGTCAAGCCAGCGCATGACGCCCACGCCCATGCGAAGGACGAACCGCGGCGTCTTCACGAGGTCCGCGGCGATGCGCTCGAGGCGGCTGGCCTCCTCGTCGGCCTTGATGCTCTCCACCTGGGCCGTGATCTTGCGGCCCACGTCGAAGACGGTGTCCGTGGGGAGAAAGCGCACCTTGATCGCCATGGAGCCGGCGTCCGCAGAGCCGCTGCGCCCGGAGGACAGCACGAGCTCCACCCGATCCCGGGCGTAGATGGCCCGCCCGGCGACGAAGCGGTTCAGCGCCGGATACTGGGACAGGGTTCGGATGTAGGCCGCGATGAAGATGTGCGTGAGGGTGAGCGTGAGGCCGCTGCGCTCCTGCTGGAGGGCGAGCCAGCTCTCCATGGCGGCGAGGTCCGCGTGGTCGGTGAAGCTGTTCACCGCGTCGGAGGGGAAGCGCACGACATAGGGCGTCAGGGCGAAGATGGGACTGAGGGTGCGAAGGCGGCGTCCGTCGCGCCGGTCGCCCATGCGGCGGCGGGTGTATCGTTCGGGCATAATGGACCTCCGGAAAAGGGGAGTGGATGGTTTTTCGCCATTATACATGATTTTCCGGCAAAGAACAAGATGCCCGGCTTGACGGATGGAGACGAATTTGTTAAAATTTATGCAAAGTGGATAGTTTTGCGCCGCACACAGAGCGGCTTTCGGGAGAATTGCCACTTGCGCGTCGCGTGGGAATGGCGTATTATGTAATATGAGGGAAAATTACAAATAACATTAGCGTTTGTAACCATCTGTTACCCCAGCAATCAATAGGAGGTGCTGCTTGCATGGCTCTTGAGGCCCTGGATACCATCGCGCTGGCGGAGGAAAAGGCACGGCAGATCCGCGCCGCCGCGGCGGCGGACGCGAAGAAGGCGCTCCGCGCGGCGGAGGAGGACGCGGCGGCCCGCATGGCCGCGGCGGAGGAAAAGGCCGACGCCGAGGTACGCGAGCTCATCCGCAAGGCGGACGAAAAGGCCAAGGAGGACGCGGCGGCGCTCGCCTCCACCACCCGAAACAAGGAGGCGGCCATGCAGGCCCGGGCCGACCGGCAGCGGGAGGCCGTCGTGGACCGCATCGTGGAAAGGATCGTGAACGGCTGATATGTCCATTGTCCGAATGAAACGGCTGCGTCTCATCGCTCTGCGCGGCTGCCGGGACGAACTGATGCGCGAGCTCATGCGCCTCGGCTGCCTGCAGATCACCCAGGCGGAGCGGACGCTGGCCGATCCGGAGGCGGCGGCGCTGCTGCGTCCGGAGCGGGCGGACCTGCCCCGACTCAAGACCGGGGAGAGCCGTCTGCAAACGGCGCTGAAGCTCCTCGCGCAGTACGCGCCGGAGAAAAAGAAGCTCCTCAGCGCCCGCCCGGAGGTCGCGGAGAGCGATTTCCTGGACGGCGAGGCCCTCGAGCGGGATCTCGCCCTGGCGGAGGAGCTCTGCGAGCGGGACGCCGCCATCCGCCGTCTTCGCAGCGAGGAGCTGCGCGCCGCCTCGGAGATCGAGGCGCTCGTCCCCTGGGAGTCGCTGGACGCGCCGCTGAATACCGCCGGGACTGCCCGCTGCGCCTTGGGGCTCGTGAGCGCCCTCGCACAGATCGAGCCGGAGGCGGTGCGCGCCGCCGCCGAGGGAGCGTCGGAGGCCGTGACCCTGGAGCTCGTTTCCCAGAATGAGGAGCAGCGCTGCTGGGCGGTGATCGCCCTGCGCGAGGAATTGCCCGCCGTGCTGGACGCCCTGCGCGGCATCGGCTGCGCCCAGGTGACCTTCCCCGGCCGGACCGGCACCGTGAAGGAGAACATCGCGCGGCTGCAGGCGGAGCGGACGGAGCTCGAGGCCCGGCGCGCCGCCCTGGAGGACGAGATCCGCGCCGCGGGGAAAAACGCCGCGTCGCTCCGGCTGTCCGCCGACCGCATCGCCGCGGAGATCGGGAAGGCCGAGGCCATGGAGCGCATCGCCGGGACGGACAGCGTGATCCTGCTGGAGGGCTGGTGCCCGGCGCCGAAGCTCCCCGCGCTGGAGGCGCTGCTGACCCGGTTCGACTGCGCCTGGGAGACGGAGGACCCCGCCCCCGAGGAGTACCCCGACGTCCCCGTGACCCTGAAAAACAACAAGACCGTCGAGAACATGAACCTCGTGACGGAGATGTACTCCCTGCCCGCCTACGACGGCATCGACCCGAACCCGTACATATGGCCGTTCTTCGTGCTGTTCTACGGAATCATGATGGCGGACATGGGCTACGGCCTTTTGATGATCCTCGCCTCGGTCATCGCGGTGAAGAAGATGAAGCCCAGGGGCGGCACGGGGTATTTGCTGCGTCTGCTCGGGATGTGCGGCGTGAGCACCTTTGTCTTCGGCGCGCTGACGGGCGGCTTCTTCGGAGACCTCCTCCCGCAGATCGCGAAGATGATAAACCCGGACACGACCTTCACGGCCCTGCCCAGCGTCTTCACGCCCCTCGG
>CAJOIG010000121.1 GCA_905234575.1 uncultured Oscillospiraceae bacterium | reverse complement strand
GGAAAGCAGCTTCCAGCCCAGGTCCAGGGTCTCCTCGATGGAGCGGTTCGTCTGGTTGCCCTGGGAGACGTATTCCTTCTCGAACGCGTCGGCAAACTCCGCGAATTTCTTGTCCGTCTCGGACAGCGCGGCCTCGCCGAGGATGGTCATGAGCTCCTTGGCCTCCTTGCCGGCGGCATAAGCCGAGAAGAGCTGGTTCATGGTGCCGGCGTGGTCCTCGCGGGTCTTGCCCACGCCGATGCCCTTGTCCTTCAGGCGGGAAAGGCTCGGCAGCACGTCCACGGGCGGAACGATGCCCTTGCGGTACACCCTCGGTGATGTAGCCCGTCAGGTCGGGGATGGGGTGGGTCTTGTCGTCCTCGGGCATGGTGAGGATGGGGATCATGGTGATGGAGCCCTTCTCGCCCACGCGGCGGCCGGCGCGTTCGTACATCGTCGCAAGGTCCGTGTACATGTAGCCGGGATACCCGCGGCGGCCGGGGACCTCCTTCTTCGCGGCGGAGACCTCGCGCAGGGCCTCGGCGTAGTTCGTGATGTCCGTCAGGATGACGAGGACGTGCATGTCCTTCTCAAAGGCCAGATACTCCGCGGCCGTGAGGGCCATGCGGGGCGTGGCGATGCGCTCGACGGCGGGGTCGTTCGCGAGGTTCGAGAAGACCACCGTGCGGTCGATGGCACCGGTGCGGCGGAAGTCGTTGATGAAGTATTCGCTCTCCTCGAAGGTGATGCCGATGGCGGCGAACACGACGGCGAAGCTCTCGTCCGTGCCGAGAACGCGCGCCTGGCGGGCGATCTGCGCGGCCAGGGCGGCATGGGGCAGGCCGGAGCCCGAGAAGATGGGTAACTTCTGCCCGCGGACCAGGGTGTTCAGGCCGTCGATGGTGGAGACGCCCGTCTGGATGAACTCCGCGGGATAGGCGCGGGCCGCCGGGTTCATGGGCAGGCCGTTGATGTCCTTATACTCCTCCGGCAGGATGGCGGGGCCGCCGTCGATGGGCTCGCCCATGCCGTTGAAGACGCGGCCGAGCATATCTTCGCTGACGCCGAGCTCCAGCGGATGCCCGAGAAAGCGCACCTTCGTGCCGGCGAGGTTGATGCCCTGGGCGGACTCGAACAGCTGCACGACGGCGGTGTTGCCGTCCACCTCCAGGACCTTGCAGCGGCGCTTCTCGCCGCTGGGCAGCTCGATCTCCGCGAGCTCGTCGTAGGTGACGCCCTCGACGTCCTTCACCATCATCAGGGGACTTGCGATCTCGCTGATGGTCTTGTATTCACGGATCATTCGATGCCGCCTCCTTTCACCAGGGCCTCGATCTCGGCCTGCATCTCGGCCTCGATCTCGGCGTATTCGGTCTCGTACTGGCCGGGCAGGATCATCTTGGCGCGGCCGACGCGCTCCCGGGCCGGGATCTCAAAGAGCTTCGGAAGCTCCGCGCCGCGGGCCATGGCGTCCCGGCAGAGAGCGTCGTAGCGGAGGATGAGCCCCAGGAGCCGGAACTGCTTGTCGTAGCTCGAGTAGGCGTCCTCGTCCATGAAGGCGTTCTGCTGGAGGAAGTCCTCGCGCAGCATCTTCGCCGTCTCGAGGGTCATCTGGTCGTTCTCGCTGAGGCTGTCCTTGCCGACGAGCTTCACGATCTCGTTGAGGCTCTCCTCCTCCTGGAGGATCGCCATGGTCTTCTCCCGCTGGCGCATGAAGCCGGGGAACTCCTTGTCATACCAGCCCCGCAGGGTGTCGTCATAGAGGCTGTAAGAGGTCAGCCAGTTGATGGCCGGGAAGTGCCGGGCGTAGGCCAGGCTGCTGTCGAGCCCCCAGAAGACCTTGACGATCCGCATGGTGGCCTGGGAGACAGGCTCGGAGGTGTCGCCGCCCGGAGGGGAAACCGCGCCGATGGCGGTGATGCTGCCCTGGCGATCGTCGCTGCCGAGGCACTCGACCACGCCCGCGCGCTCGTAGTACTGGGCGAGGCGGCTCGCGAGGTAGGCGGGATAGCCCTCCTCGCCGGGCATCTCCTCGAGACGGCCGCTCATCTCGCGCAGGGCCTCCGCCCAGCGGGAGGTGGAGTCGGCCAGGACCGCCACGTCGTAGCCCATGTCGCGGAAGTACTCCGCGATGGTGATGCCGGTGTAGATGCTCGCCTCACGCGCGGCCACGGGCATATCGGACGTGTTCGCGATGAGGACGGTGCGCTGCATGAGGGACTCCCCGGAGCGCGGGTCGACGAGCTCGGGGAACTCCATGAGAACGTCCGTCATCTCGTTGCCGCGCTCGCCGCAGCCGATGTAGACCACGATGTCCACGTCCGACCACTTGGCGAGCTGGTGCTGCACGACGGTCTTGCCGGAGCCGAAGGGGCCGGGGACCGCGGCAGTGCCGCCCTTCGCGATGGGGAAGAGGGTGTCGATGACGCGCTGGCCGCTGTTCATGGGGCGGCTCGGGACGTACTTGTGCTGATAGGGCCGGGCCACGCGGACGGGCCAGCGCTGGATCATGTTGATCTCGTGGGCAACGCCCTTGTCATCCTCCACGACGGCGACGGTCTTCTCGACGGTGAACTCCCCGCTCTCCACGGAGCGGACCACGCCGGACACGCCCACCGGGACCATGATCTTGTGGAGGATGGCGGTGGTCTCCTGGACGGTGCCGAGGACGTCGCCGGGCTTCACGAGCTGGCCGGGCTTCGCCACGGCGGTGAAGCCCCAGAGCTTTTTCCGGTCGAGAGGAGCCACGTCCACGCCGCGGGCGATGGTCGCGCCGGTCTGGGCGCGGATCTCCGTCAGGGGACGCTGGATGCCGTCGTAGATGCTCGTGAGGATGCCGGGCCCGAGCTCCACGCTCAGGGGCTGGCCGGTGGTCTCCACCGCCGCGCCGGGCCCGAGGCCGGAGGTCTCTTCATAGACCTGGATGGACGCGCTGTCGCCCTTCATATTCAGGATCTCGCCGATGAGGCGCTGCTTTCCTACGCGCACCACGTCCGAGACGTTCGCGTCGGAAAGGCCCTTCGCCACCACCAGCGGTCCCGAGACTTTTGTGATCGTTCCGCTCATATCGTTACCTTCCTAATCAGAGTATGTTGGCTCCCACGGCCCGCTCCACCGCCGAGGTGAGCGCCGACCGGCCGAGGCCGAGACTGCCCTCCCGCCCGGGGATGAGGATGACGGCGGGACTGGGACGGTCCTTGTATTTTTCGATCTCCGCCGTGAGCGATACGGCGAGGCCCTCTTCGATGTAGATGATGGCGTATTCGTCCGCGCTCTCCGCGCGAGTCAGCTCCCGCAGGGTGCGGCGGGCCTCCTCCGGCTCCCGCGCGGGGAAGGCGTCGAGCCCCAGGGCCTTGAAGCCGACGACCGTGTCCGGCGTGCCGATCACAGCGATCTTATACATAGCTCTCACGCAGCCTTTCCCGCAGGGTCTCGTTCGAAACGCCCGCGCGCTTGCCCTGCAGCGCCATGCGCGCCGCAATGATCTCGCCCTCGACGGACGCGAGATACGCCGCCGCGGGCTCCGGGCCGAAGCCCACGAGCTTCGCCTCGTCCAGGAAGCGAGTCAGGGCGTTGTCGCACGCCCGCTCGAAATCGCCGAGGGGCGCGCCCGCCGCGGCCTTCTCGCCCAGGGCCGCCGCCTCCGCGAGACGCCGGTCCGTGAACGCCGCGGAGACGCCCTCGCCGTAGGCCGCCCGGGCGATCCGCTCCGCCGAGACGTTCCCGCCGGGGATGAGAGCCGCCCGCAGGACGCCCTCGTCCATGCCGCCGCGGAGGCAGCGCACCGCGCTGCGGAGGTTCGCGACGTCCGCGGAAAGGCGCAGATACCGGGTGCAGAAATCACTCGAAAGCCCCGCCGCGAGGGAGAAGGACTCGGCGTACCACGCCTTGTCGAGCTCCATGTCCGCGAGCTGGGGGTTCGCGGCCCGGGCCAGGGTGCTCCGGGCCTGCCGCATCGCCGCGGCGAGCGCCGGCGGCAGAGCGCGGCCGTCGTCCTGGCGGAAGGCCTCCGTCAGCGTCTCGGGGGACACCCGTCCGCTGGCGGAAAGAAGCTCCGCGCGCTCGGCGCCGGCGGCCTCGGCCTTCACGAGGACCTTGGCGTTATGGTAGTCGTACCGCAGGCGGAAGATCTCCGCCATGGCCTTCTCGGGCAGCAGCTTCTCCACATCGGAGAACACCGCCTCCCGCCGGGCGGAAAGCGCCGCCTCGAGGTCGGCGTCCGAGGCGTCCGCGAGGTCGGGATAGCCGCACTCCTCGAGGACCTTCGCCGCCTCCGCCGCGTTCGGAGCCGCCGCGAGACGGGCGAGCCGCTCCCGGCCCAGAAGGTTCTTCTCCTTGGCCCGGAGGTACGCGGAGAGGAACAGATAATCGGTCGATTGTTTGGCTGACAAGCTTATCACCCCTTGTCGGTCCGCCGGCTCACGCGAAGAGCTCCGCCGCGACGGCGGACGCCTGCTCCTCCCGGGCCTGCGCCATCAGAGCCTCCACAGTGCAGTTCACGGTGATGTTCCCGTCCCGCAGGATGAGGCCGCGGGTGAAATCCCCGCTCTCCGCGCTGAGGACGAGCTTCGCGGGCTTCCCCGCGGCGGCGAGGTGCGCGTTCGCGGCTTTCACGACCTTCTCGCCCAGGGCCTCCCGGTCCGCGGCGGAGAGGATGATCTCCTCCGTGCCGGAGGAAGCGGCCCGGGCCGCCTGCCCCGCGAGGAAGTCTATGTACTCCCCGCCGGAGAGGGCGCGCAGCTTCTCCTCCGCCGCGTCGAAGATCGAGGCGACGATGGCCTGCTTGCTGGCGAGGACGCTCTTGCGGGCCTCCATGTCGGCCGCCTTGGCCAGGCGCTCGGCCCGGTCCTCCGCCGCCTTGACGCCCTCCTGGACGCGGCGCCAATAGGCCTCCTGGGCCTTGGCCTCGCCCTCGGAGCGGACGGCCTCGCACCGGGCGGCGGTCTCCTCCGCCAGACGGTCCGCGTCCGCCGAGGCTTCCGCCTCGATGCGGGCTGTGATCTTTTCGATGCCGTTCATAGCGCCGTCCTTACACCGACTGCAGCACCATCAGGATGGACGCCAGCATGGAGAGGATCGCGTAGAACTCCACGACGCCGCAGAGGATGATGCCCTTGGAGAACTGGGAGGGGTTGCGGGCCATGAGGTTTACAGAGGACGCCGCCACCTTGCCCTGCGCCACGGCGGTGATGTAGCCGCCGAGAGCCATGGGGATGCAGGCGCCGAACACGGCGAGGCCCTGGGCGACAGTGAGGTCCTTCAGACCGGCGCCGCCGATGAGGCCGATCTGGATCATGGCCATGAACCAGACGACGAGGCCGTACAGGCCCTGGGTGCCGGGAAGCACCTGCAGGATGACGCATTTACCGAAGTTCTCCGGCTGCTCGCTCAGAAGGCCGGCCGCGGCCTCGCCGGCGACGCCGGTGCCCTTGCCGGAGCCGGCGCAGGAAAATCCGACCGCGAGCGCCGCGCCGAGAAAGGCGAGGCCAAGGCCGCCGTAGGTGTTGATAAGGTCCAGCATATCAGGTTTCCTCCTTGATTACATCGACGTATTGTGGATCTATGGTAAGCGGCTTGAATGCCTTGCCGCCGTCCTTATAGAATCGGTTGAAGAACTCCAGCACCTGCAGGCGCAGGTCGTGCACGAAGCAGCCGAGCAGGTTCAGCGCGAAGTTCAG
>CAJOIG010000120.1 GCA_905234575.1 uncultured Oscillospiraceae bacterium | reverse complement strand
GACGGCAGCGGGAAATCCACCCAGTACCGCCTTCTGAAGGAGCGCTTCGAGCGGGAGGGCATCGCCTACACCAGCACGGTGTTCCCGCGCTACGACGAGGAATCCTCCGCACTCATCCGCCTGTATCTCGGCGGCGCCTTCGGGGAGAAGCCCTCGGACGTGAACGCCTGCGCGGCGGCGGCCTTTTTCGCAGTGGACCGCTACGCCTCCTATAAGCAGGACTGGGGCCGGACCTACGAGAGCGGCGGCCTCATCCTCTCGGACCGCTACTCCACCTCGAACGCTGTGCACCAGGGCTGCAAGCTGCCGGAGGCCGAGCTTCCGGACTTCCTCGACTGGCTGTACGATTTCGAGCACGTCCGTCTCGGTCTGCCTGCGCCGGACCTCGTCATCTACCTGGACGTGGACATCGAGACCTCTCTGGCGCGCATCCGCCGCCGTGCGGCGAAGAATCACACCCACGCGGACATCCACGAGAAGGACGAAGCTTACCTGCGGGACTGCCTGCGTACCGGGCGCCTCGCCGCGTCGCACTACGGCTGGCGCCGCATCGACTGGCTCCGGGACGGGCGTGAGCGCGAAAAGCAGGAAAAAAACGACGAGATCTATGCCATAATAAAAGAGTCAGGGCTCGTATGAGCCCTGACCGAGCGGCCCGAGATCGGCGCATCATTGTCCGACCTCAGAGCCGCAGGGGAGCTTGAGGGGGCAAGGCCCGCCTCAATTCAGATCATGATCGGTTTGTCAAAGATCCTTTGACAAACCGCCCTGACCCCGGATCCAGCCTCAGCAGCCGCAGCCGCAGTTGCCGCCGCCGTTGTTGTTGTCGCAGCCGCAGCCGCAGTTGCCGCAGCCGCAGCCCCAGCCGCCGCCGGCGAACAGGATGATGAGGATGAGGATAATCCAGAGAGAGCTATTGTTGCAGGAATTGCAGAACATAACGTAGTACCCTTTCTCCGCGCGATGAAATTTGTCTTGACCGCGTCCCGCGCGGCAGGACCGCGGCGCGTCCCGTCCGAGCCATACTATGTCGGCGGCCTGTCCCGGGTGAATCCGCGGAGAGTCACATCATAAGGAGTGTTTCCATGTCGGAAAAAACGCCAAAAACCGATCCCTTCCGGGAGGAGGACGAGTTCTTTTTCCCGGGTACGGACGCGGAGGGTCTGACCGAGGAGGAGAAGACCTTCACCTTTGACGAGGATTACCTCGACGCGGATTTTCCTCCCCCGCAGGCATCCGCGCGGATGCCGGAGGAGCCTTCCGCCGATCCATCGGGCCGGCAGGAGAAGATCGACGCCGTGTTCAGCGCCATGCGCCGCCGCACGGAGAGCTCGCCGGACGAGCCTCCGGCCTCCGCGGCGGAGGAGGAAAAGCTCGCGGACGCCTTCCGGACCATGGCCCGCCGGGAATCTTCCGAGACGCCCGCCCCGGCCCGGAAACGCCGCCGTGGCCTTTTCCGCCGGCCCAAACGGGAGCCCGAGCCCGTCACCGTCGGCCGGGACCTGAGGGCGGACCAGATGCTGGTCTATGACTCCGAGCTCGACGAGGTGGACTACACCGACGCAGACGATCTGCCGGAGGTCCGGGACTATCTTCCCATCCGCTTCCGCCGGTACAGCTCCCTCGGCGTCGGCGGAGGCATCCTCTACGCGCTGTTCGTCATCAGCGTCAGCGTCGTGCTGGCCTGTGTGGCCTGGTTGTTCGCGTCGGACGTGCTCGCCCTCAACAAAGAGCCGAAAAACGCCATCGTCACCATCGAGGAATACGTGCCCGAGGGGGACGACCCCGTCACGACCACCATCGACGAGAAGGAGGTCCCCATCAAGGTGGACATCGAGCAGGTGTCGGAGGCGCTGCACAGCGCGGGCATCATCGAGTATCCCTGGCTGTTCCGGCTGTTCTCGCAGTTCTCCCACGCGGAGACGAAGATCGACCCGGGTACCTTCGACGTGTCCACGGAGCTCGACTACCGCGCGCTGGTCACGGCGCTGCAGTTCGGCTCGGGCAACCAGGAGATCACCCGCATCACCTTCCCTGAGGGCTATTCCGTGGAGCAGATCTTCACGCTCCTCGAGGAAAACCACATCCGCCACAAGGCGGAGCTCTACGATGCCGCGGCGAACTACGAGTTCGACTACAGCTTCCTGGAGGACATCCCCTATGGCGACCCGAACCGCCTGGAGGGCTATCTCTTCCCGGACACCTACGACTTCTACCAGGGCGAGGATGCCACCGTCGCCATCAACCGCTTCCTGCGGAACACGGACAACAAGCTCACGGAGGACCTCCGCAACGCCGCCTGGAACCGCGGCTACAGCATCCGCGAGATCCTCACCATCGCCTCCCTCATCGAGAAAGAGGCCGGCAGCGACGAGGAGCGCCCCATCATGGCCTCGGTCATCTACAACCGCCTGCGGTCCGGCTGGAAGCTCCAGCTCGACAGCACCGTGAACTATATCAAGGGCACCAGTACCTTCCTGCTGACCGACGACGATCTCGCCATCGACGATCCGTACAACACCTATATGTACGAGGGCCTGCCCCCCGGGCCGATCTGCAACCCCGGTCTCGCCTCCATCGAGGCGGCGATCCATCCCGCGGATACGGACTACTGGTACTGGTACTCCGTGGACGGCGTCACGACCTTCTTCACGAATGGCGACGACTTCAACGCCTTTGCGGCGGCCCATCCCATCAGTTAAATCAAAAACAGATTTCAGATATGAGGTAAAAAAGCACATGGAAAAGAAATTCGGCCTGAACGAGCTGCGCGAGATGTTCCTGTCCTTCTTTGAAACGAAGGATCACCTGCGTCTGCCCAGCTTCTCCCTGATCCCCCAGAACGACCCGAGCCTGCTGCTCATCAACGCCGGCATGTCTCCCATGAAGCCCTACTTCACCGGCGAGCAGGAGCCCCCGCGGCGCCGCGTCTGCACCTGCCAGAAGTGCATCCGCACCGGCGACATCGAGAACATCGGCAAGACCGCCCGGCACGGTACCTACTTCGAGATGCTTGGCAACTTCTCCTTCGGCAACTACTTCAAGAAGGAGGCCATCCCCTGGGCGTGGGAATTTTTGACGAGCCCGGAATGGGTGGGCCTCGACCCGGACCGCCTGTACCCCTCGGTCTTCGCCGGAGACGATTCCACGCCCGCGGACGACGAGGCCGCCGCCATCTGGCGGGACGTCGTCGGCATCCCCGAGGAGCGCATTTTCCGCTTCGGCCGGGAGGACAACTTCTGGGATCACGGATCCGGCCCCTGCGGCCCCTGCTCCGAGATCTACTATGACCGCGGCGAGGAGTACGGCTGCGGCAAGCCCGGCTGCACCGTCGGCTGCGACTGCGACCGCTACATCGAGGTCTGGAACATCGTTTTCTCCCAGTTCGACAACGACGGCAGCTACCACTACACCGAGCTTGCCCAGAAGAACATCGACACCGGCATGGGCCTCGAGCGTCTCGCGGTGGTCTGCCAGGGCGTAGACAGCCTCTTCGACGTGGACACCGTCATGAACATCACGAACGAGGTCTCCCGTCTCACCGGCGCGACCTATGGCCAGGCCCACAAGATGGATGTGTCCCTGCGCGTCATCACGGACCACATCCGCGCCTCGACCATGATGATCTGCGACGGCGTGCTGCCCTCGAACAACGGCCGCGGCTATGTCCTGCGCCGTCTGCTGCGCCGCGCCGCCCGGCACGGCCGTCTGCTCGGCGTGAAGGAGCCCTTCCTCTACAAGCTCGTGGACATGGTCGTCCACGAGAATGAATGCGCCTATCCCGATCTGCGGGAGAAGCAGGACTACATCGCCCGTCTCATCCGCGTGGAGGAGGAGAACTTCGGCCGCACCATCGACGGCGGTCTGCGGATCTTTGCCGATACGCTGGCGGCCTGCAAGGAGAAGGGCGAGTCCGTCTTCCCGGGCGACGCCGCGTTCCTGCTCCACGATACTTACGGCTTCCCCCTGGATCTGACGCTGGACATGGCGGAGGAGGAAGGCATGACGGTGGACGAGGACCGCTTCCGTGAGCTCATGGAGAACCAGCGGCAGATGGCCCGCGAGGCCCTCGGAGACGACAAGGACGCCTGGAAGGGCCTTGACCTCGGCCTCGACAGCACGCCTACCGAGTTCATCGGCTACGACCGCCTGTCCGGCAGCGCCGAGATCCTTGCCATGGTCCTGAACGACGAGCTCACCCACGAGATCGCCACCGGCGCCGACGCCATCGTCGTGCTGGACCGGACCCCGTTCTACGCCGAGATGGGCGGCCAGACCGCCGACCACGGCGTGCTGACCCTGGGCGACAGCCGCCTCGAGGTGACCGACGTCCAGAAGAACAAGGGCGGCAAGTATCTGCACCACGGCCGCGTGACCGCGGGCGGCTTCAAGGTCGGGCAGACCGTCACCGCCGAGGTGGACGCGGACCGCCGCGAGGCCATCTGCCGCGCCCACTCCGCGACCCACCTGCTCCAGAAGGCGCTGCAGCAGGTCCTGGGCGACCATGTGCACCAGGCGGGCTCCTTCGTCGAGCCCGACCACCTGCGCTTCGACTTCACCCACTTCTCCGCCATGACCCCGGACGAGCTTATGCGCGTTTCCATGAAGGTCAGCGACGAGATCCTGAAGGGCGACGGCGTGAGCATCTGCGAGATGCCCATCGCGGAGGCCCAGAAGAAGGGCGCCATGGCGCTCTTCGGCGAGAAATACGGCGACGTCGTCCGCGTTGTGGACATGGGCGGCTGGTCCGTCGAACTCTGCGGCGGCACCCATGTGGACAATACGGCGAAGGTCGGCCCCTTCCGCATCGTCAGCGAGAGCTCCGTCGCCTCCGGCGTGCGCCGCATCGAGGCCGTCACCGGCAAGGCGTTCCTGATCCAGGCGGAGGACGCCTACCACATGCTCTCGAAGGGCGCGTCCATCCTCAAGACCAGCCCGGCGGACCTCCTCGGCCGTCTGGAGGGCACCCTCGCGGAGATGAAGGCCCTGCGCCAGGATATGGAGAAGCTCAAGGACAAGCTCCTCGCCGGGGACGTGGACCGCTTCCTGCTCTCCTCGAAGATGATCGGGGACCTGCGGGTCCTGACCGCGACCCGCTCCGACATGGAGATCGCGGACCTGCGTAAGCTCGGGGACTTCCTGCGGGACAAGGAGCCGGGCGTCGTGGCGGTGCTCGCCGCGGTGAACGGCGGCAAGGTCACCTTCCTGTGCGTCTGCGGCAAGGACGCCGTGGCGAAGGGCGTCAAGGCGGGCGACATCATCCGCGCCGTCTCCGCCCAAGGGCGGCGGTAAGCCGGATTCCGCCATGGGCGGCGGCACGGACGTGCTCAAGACGGATGACGCTTTGGCCATCGTGGACAACCTGGTGGCCGAAAAGCTGGGCCTGTAAAGGAGAAACATCATGGCTGACGTGAAGAACTTTGACAGCGACTGCCTGTTCTGCAAGATTCTGAAGGGGGACATCCCCTCGACGAAGGTGTACGAGGACGAGCTCTGCTATGCCTTCCGGGACATCGCGCCCCAGGCGCCGACGCATATCCTCGTCATCCCGAAGGAGCACATCGCCTCCGCCGCGGAGCTTTCGGCGGCGGAAAACGCCGCCCTCGCGGCGCACATCCTCGCCGTCCTGCCGCGGATCGCGGCGGCGGAGGGACTCACCGGCGGCTGGCGCATCGTCTCGAACGTCGGCCCCGACGCGGGCCAGACCGTGCCCCATCTGCATTTTCACATCCTCGGCGGTCAGCGTCTTAGCGACCGCATGGCGTAAGTTCGGGCAGAAACGGCGTTGCGAAGGCTGGTGTGGATCGCCGGCGGGTTTGCCGCGGCGGCGTTTCTGGCGGAATACCTTCTTCCGGTCCGGGGGCTGCCGTATCTTGCGGCGGCCCTCGCGCTCTGCGGGGCGGTCTGCGTCCCGCTGAAGCGTATGAAGGCGCGTCCGAAGGCGATGCTGCTGCTGTTTTCCGCGGCGGCGGGGCTCCTGTACTGGTGGGGCTGGTTCGAGCTGCGTGTCGCGCCCTGCGAGGCTCTCGCCGGGCAGAACGTGACCCTCACCGTCCGGGTGACGGACTATCCGCTGGAGACGGAGCGCTATACCCGGCTGTCCGTGACGGTCCTGGACGGCGCGCCCCGGGAGCGCGGGTATCTCTATGTCTACGACGACGAGGTCCCGGCGCTTGCTCCGGGGGACGTGATCTCCGCCGAGGTCCGGCTCCTATCGGTCATGACCCGCGGCGAGGAGCGAAGCCATACCCTCACCGCCGCCGGACGCTACCTCCGCGGCTACGCGAGAAGTGAGCTTGCGGTCGTCGGCCGGAGCGGTGCGGCGTGGCGGTGGCTGCCCCAGCGCGTCTCCCGTTGGGTGAGCGAGAGCTGCGAGACCCTGTTTCCCGGGCGGTCCGGCGTCTTCATGAAGGCGCTCCTCACCGGGGACAAGCACGACCTCTATGAGGATCCGGAGCTCTACGGCGATATGCGCGCCTCGGGCGTGCTGCACGCCGTGGCGGTGAGCGGGATGCATGTGTTCCTGCTCATTGGCGCGCTGCAGTTCGTGTTCGGGAAGGGCCGGGTCACGACCCTGCTGTGCTATCCCGTCCTGCTGTTTTTCGTCTTTATGAGCGGCGCGGGCGCGTCCGTCGTCCGTGCGGCGGTCATGCAGGCCATCTATATGAGCGCGCCCCTCGTGAAGCGGGAGAGCGACAGTCCCTCCGCCCTCGCCGCGGCGCTGCTGCTCCTGCTGCTGTGCAACCCCCTGTCCGTCGGCGGCATCGCTCTGCAGCTCAGCTTTGCCTGCATGGCGGGGTATGCCGTGTTCATGCCCCGGTTCAAGGCGCGGGTCCATCGGTCGAAGCACCATGACTCTCCGGTGTTTCGGACGTCGTATCTGAACCTCGCGGCGACGTTTTCCGCCACGGCGTTTTCCCTGCCCGTCGCGGCGTTTTATTTCGGCGCGGTGCCGCTGCTGGCCTGGCTCGCGAATCTGATCGCGCTGCCGGTGCTGGGGCTCGTTTTCGCGGGCGGGTACGCCCTGTGCGCGCTGTATGCCCTGCTGCCCGCCCTGGCCGCGCCGCTGGCCTGGGTGCTTGACTGGGGCGTGAAGTGGTGCTTTCTCGTGTTCCGCTGCGTGGGGCGGCTGCCCTTCGCGTGCCTGTATACGGCGGACCCGAAGGCGGTGGTCTGGCTCGTCCTGCTGTACGCCCTTCCGGCGGCGTGGTTCCTTCTGCGGAAACGAGGGATTCGAATGTCCCCGGCCATTCCGGCGGAGCTTCTCCTCATGGCGCTCTGCGCCGTGTTTCTCTGGAACGAAGCCGCGCTCCGGCTCGGCCGGCGGGATTTCGCCGTGCTGGACGTGGGGCAGGGCGCCTGCTCCGTGCTTTTTGACCGGGACGTCTGCGCCGTGATCGACTGCGGCGGCTCCGACCTGCGCAGCGCCGGGGACATCGCCGCGGACTATCTGCGCGCTGCCGGCGTGGACCGCGTGGACGTCCTCGTGCTGACGCATCTCGACGACGACCATGTGAACGGCGTCCCGACGCTCCTGTACCGGCTCCCGGTGGGACTCGTGATCCTGCCCGATACGGCGTCGGAGGCGGACCGGATGGCGATCGAAGCGGCGGCGATCCAAGCGGGCGCGGAGACCCTTACCCTTGCGGACGACACCGCCGCCGTCCTGGGCGACCTGACGCTGACGCTCCGGCGGCCGCTGCCGGAGGGGAGCGACAACGACAGCGGGATCGTCGTCGAGGCGTCGTATCCCGGCTTCACGGCCCTCGTCATGGGGGACGCCGGGGAGAAAGCGGAGCTTGCGCTGCTGCGGCAGGGGAGCGTCCCGGACGCGGACGTCCTCGTCGTGGGCCATCATGGCTCCGCGTCGTCCTCGGGCGCGCTGTTCCTGCGGGCGGCGCAGGCCGAGACCGCCGTCGTCTCGGTGGGGACGAACAGCTACGGCCAGCCCGCTTCGGACACCCTTGACCGGCTGGCACGGTACTGCGAAACGACGCTTCGAACGGATGAGAACGGGTCCGTGGTATTCCATCTTGGTACGGAGGTGCCGTCATGGCGCGAATGAAAAAACCGCCCTTTGACTACGGCGCGGAGCTCCGAAAGCTCCGGGCCGAGGGTCCGGCGCGGCTGTATATGCTCCGGGGCGAGGAGGATTATCTCCGGGACAGCTTCCTTTCCGAGCTGCGCGCCCTCTGCGTGGCGGAGGACACCGAGGCCTTCAATTACCACCGCCTCCGGGGCCCGGCCCTCGACATGACCGCCTTCCGCGACGCGGTGGAGGCCATGCCCTTCCTCGGGGAGCGCACGCTCGTGGAGGTGCGGGATTTCGACAT
>CAJOIG010000119.1 GCA_905234575.1 uncultured Oscillospiraceae bacterium | reverse complement strand
AGGCTCTTGCGGGCGTCGCCGCCGCAGGCCTGGGCGATGTAGTCGAGGACGCCCTCCTCCGGCTCGGCCGCCATGCCGTCCCGCTCCCGCAGAAGGCACAGGACCCGGTCCTCCGCCCGGCGCACGTCCGCGGGCGCGAGGGACTTGAACTCAAACACCGTGCTCCGGCTGAGGATGGCGTTGAACACGCAGAAATACGGGTTCTCCGTCGTGGAGGCGATGAGAGTGATCTTGCCGTTCTCGATGAAATCCAGCAGCGACTGCTGCTGTTTTTTGTTGAAGTACTGGATCTCGTCGAGGTACAGGAGCACACCGTCCGGGGCGAGGAAGGTGTCGAGCTCGTCGATGATGGCCTTGATGTCCGCGATGCCGGCGGTGGTGGCGTTCAGGCGGCGCAGGGGCCGGTTCGACTTCCGGGCGATGATCCGGGCGACGGTGGTCTTGCCCGTGCCGGAGGGCCCGTAGAAGATCATGTTCCGCGATTCGGCGCAGCATGCCGTCCGCGCCCAGGATGTGCTCCTGGCCGACCACGTCGTCCAGCTCCTCCGGGCGCAGCTCGTCCGCCAGCGGGCGGTAAGCGCTGTTCGATTTTTCGTCTCTGATAAAATCCATCATATAACAACTGCCATGTCTTGCGGCTGCCGCTTTTGCGGCGAGCAAGACGGCTTTGGATCCCGATTATTCCTGCGGAAAATTATATCGTTCCCTCTTGGTTTTTTCAATAACCCGTGATAAGATTTATCCATACCATGCGAAAGAGAGAGAACGGGTATGCGAACGAAAGAACAGGTCGCTGCGATCCTCGACGGCCTCGAGCGGGAGTATCCCCTCGCGGAGTGCACGCTGAATTACAACGAGGCGTGGCAGCTTCTCGTGGCGGTGCGGCTCGCCGCCCAATGCACGGACGAGCGCGTGAACCAGGTGGTCCCGGCGCTGTTTGAGCGCTACCCGAACGCCGCCGCCATGGCGCAGGCGGAGCCCGAGGACATCGAGCCCTTCATCCACTCCTGCGGCTTCTTCCGGGGCAAGGCCCGGGACATCGTGGGCGCGGCCAAGATGCTCGAGGACGAGTTCGGCGGCGCCGTCCCGGGCAACATGGACGACCTGCTGCGTCTGCCCGGCGTGGGCCGGAAAAGCGCGAACCTCATCCTGGGGGACGTGTTCCGCGTGCCCGGCAGCGTCGTGGTGGACACCCACTGCATCCGCCTGTCGAACCGCATGGGGCTCGTGGACGATTTGAAGGATCCCCCGAAGATCGAGACAGCCCTGCGCGTCCTCCTGCCGCCGGAGCGCTCAAACGACTTTTGCCACCGGCTCGTGCTGCACGGGCGGGCGGTCTGCACCGCGCGAAAGCCCGCCTGCGAGAACTGCTGCGTGCGGGAGGCATGCCAAAGCTGGGAGAACAAGGAGTTTACATAATACATGTTTCTGGATTTTGAGGGCATTGAGAACGTCCGGGACCTGGGAGGGCTTCTCCGGGCGGACGGACGAAAGACGAAGCCGGGCCTCCTGCTGCGGACGGGCCGGCTCGAGCACGCGACGGACGCGGACATCGCGCGGCTCGCGGACATGGGGCTTGCCTGCGTGATCGACTTCCGGGACCTGGACGAGACGCGCCGGGCCCCGGACCGACCGGTGCCGGGGGCGAGCTATCACCAGCTCCCCGCCCTTCCGCCGCTGAACACCATGTTCCGGCGCCCGGACGACCCCAGCTACACCGCGGACGAGGTCCGGGCGGACTTCGCGGCCATCTACCGCAAGCTCGCCCGCAGCACGGAGGCGGACGAGGCGTACGCGGAGTTTTTCCGCCTCCTGCTGGCGGCGGAGGGACGGCCCGTCCTCTGGCACTGCACCCAGGGCAAGGACCGCACGGGCGCTGCGGCGCTGCTGCTGCTGACCGCCCTCGGCATCGACGAGGACACCATTTTCCGGGATTATCTGCTTACGAACGAGTTCACCCAGGGCCTTATGGACCGCGTCACCGCCATGGAGCACCCGCCGTTTTCCGCGGACATCGCCCGGGAGGTGTTTTTCGTGCGGGAGGAGAATCTCCGCACCTATGTGAAGCTCCTCGAGCTCGAGTACGGCTCCGTCCCGGCGTATCTCGAGCTGGTCCTCGGCGTCGGTCCGGACGAGATCGAGGCGCTGGAGGACCTGTACCTCGACGAGGGCGTTTGACGCCACCGGATACTACTGCAAAGAAAGGCAGGCGCTGCAACATGCCGCATTACGCGAAGAATTTCATCACCCAGGTGGTCCTGCGGGCGGATTTCACCGCCGGGACCGTGCCCCTGGTCCAGCCGGACGAGGGCGTCCTCGCCGTGCTGGACGGCTTTCCCGTCCGAAATGACCTGAACCGGCAGAAGTCCGAGGTCCACGTCCGCAAGACTCCCCAGGGCCCCGTCCGGGACACCCGCACCACCAGCTTCGTCGAGCACAACTTCGCCGTCGAGGACAAATCCCGCCGCGTCGCCCTGTGTGGGGAGTACCTCTTTATGGAGGAGAGGCGCTACGAGGGCTTCGGGGACCTGCGGGACCAGTTCATGGACACGCTGGACGCCATCGCCGCCCAGTGTCCCCGCATGGAGATCAGCCGCCTCGGCCTGCGCTTCATCAACGAGATCAAGCTCCCGGAGGCGAACGCCGGGCCGGGCCTCGGCGCGGATTTCTGGGAGAAGTACATAAACCCTTGGCTCCTGGGCGGCCTGCGCTTTGCCGCGAACGACGGCGCCCTCGCCCGACACATGTGCTCCACCGAGCTCAACTACGGCACCGACCGCGCCACCTTCAAATACGGCATCTTCAACGCCGAGTACCCCAAGCCCAACCGCCGCCGGGAGTTCATCCTGGACGTGGACACCTACTGCCGGAGCCCGCTCATGCCCGCCGACGTGCCCGCGAAGCTCGACGACTACCACAAGGCCGCGCTTGCTGTGTTCGAGGCCGCCATTACCGACGCCCTGCGCGAGCGCATGGCCCGAAGCTAAGGAGGATACGATCATGCCCGACCTGCCCGAGATCATCCTGCTCACGAACGACCGCGGCGAGCGCGTCGGCTTCGAACCCGTCGCCTCCGTGCCCTGGAACGACCAGACCTACCTCATCCTCCGTCCCGTCACCCCCATGGAGGGCGCGGACGAAGGGGACGCCTTCGTCTTTTCCGTCTCCCAGGTGGACGGCGACGGCGACGAGGACTCCGGCTCCTTCCTCTCCATGGTCACGGACGACGCGACCATCGACGCCGTGTTCGACCTCTACGAGAAGGGTCTTTCCTCGTGATTATTCAGAAATTCTGAAAATATGCACTTGTTAACAAAATAATTTTGATTTTATTCACACTTTTCTGAATATAGCTATTGATATTCACCGCCCGATGGCGTACAATGCCAATCATCGAAAACAAATACCCGAAGATATACGGAGGAACACACCATGTCTGAGATCAAGAAGGTCGTCCTTGCCTATTCCGGCGGACTCGACACATCCATCATCATCCCCTGGCTCAAGGAGAACTACGACAACTGCGAGATCATCGCCGTCGCCGGCAACGTCGGCCAGGCGGACGAGCTCGACGGCCTTGAGGAAAAGGCCCTCAAAACGGGCGCCTCGAAGCTCATCATCGCGGACCTCGTGGACGAGATGGTGGACGACATCATCATCCCCGCCCTGAAAATGGACGCGAAGTACGAGACCTACCTGCTGGGCACGGCCTTCGCCCGGCCGGTCATCGGCAAGAAGCTCGCGGAGATCGCTCTCGCGGAGGGCGCGGACGCCATCGTCCACGGCGCCACCGGCAAGGGCAACGACCAGGTCCGCTTCGAGCTCGCCATCAAGCGCTTCGCGCCGGATATGAAGATCATCGCCCCCTGGCGGGAGTGGAACATCAAGAGCCGCGAGGAGGAGATCGACTACGCCGAGGCGCACAACGTCCCCCTCAAAATCAGCCGCGAGACCAACTACTCCAAGGACAAGAACCTCTGGCACCTCAGCCACGAGGGCCTCGACCTCGAGGACCCCGCGAACGAGCCCCAGTACGACAAGCCCGGCTTCCTGGAAATGGGCGTCTCCCCCTTCCAGGCCCCGGACGAGCCGACCTACGTCACCATCGACTTCGAGCAGGGCGCGCCCGTGGCCATCGACGGCGAGCGCATGAAAGCCTCGAAGATCATCGAGAAGCTCAACGCCATCGGCGGCGCGAACGGCATCGGCATCATCGACATCGTGGAGAACCGGCTCGTCGGCATGAAGGACCGCGGCGTCTACGAGACCCCGGGCGGCACCATCCTCTACTTCGCCCATGAGCAGCTCGAGATGATCACCGTGGACAAGGACACCCTCCACGAGAAGCAGAAGCTCGCCATCGACTACGCCGACCTCATCTACAACGGCAAGTGGTACTCCCCGCTCCAGGAGGCGCTGACCGCCTTCGCGAACGAGGCGAACAAATACGTCACGGGCACCGTGAAGCTCAAGCTCTACAAGGGCAACATCATCCCCGCCGGCACCACCTCGCCCTACTCCCTGTACTCCGAGAACCTCGTCACCTTCGGCGAGAGCGACTACGATCAGGGCCAGGCCGCGGGCTTCATCAACCTCTGGGGCCTGCCCACCAAGGTGCAGGCGCTCCGGGAGCAGGGTCGGCTGTGATGAAGAACCTCTGGGGCGGCCTCGTGGCTGACACCGCCAAGCAGCTCAACTCCTCCATCCCCTTCGACTGCCGCATGTGGAAGGAGGACATCACGGGCTCCCTCGCCCACGCCGCGATGCTCGGTGTCTGCGGCATCCTCTCCCCCGAGGACGCCGACGCCATCCGCCGCGGCCTGGAGGGCATCCGGGACGATCTCGCCTCCGGCGCCCTTGAAATCGACATGACCGCCGAGGACATCCACACCTTCGTGGAGATGGAGCTCACGAAGCGCATCGGCGACGCGGGCAAGCGCCTGCACACCGCCCGCAGCCGGAACGACCAGGTCGCCACCGACCTGCGCCTGTACCTGCGGAACCAGATCGACGAGACGATCCGCCTCGTGAAGGGCCTCGTCGCCGCCCTGCGGAATCAGGCGGAAAAGCACGCGGACGACGTGATGCCCGGCTACACCCACCTCCAGCGGGCCCAGCCCGTCACCATGGGGCATTATCTCTGCGCCTACGCCATGATGCTCACCCGGGACGCCGGACGCCTCGCAGACGCGAAAAAGCGCATGAACCAGTGCCCCCTTGGCGCCTGCGCCCTCGCAGGGACCACCTTTCCCACGAACCGGGCCATGACCGCCGCCTCCCTCGGCTTCGACGGACCATGCCTCAACAGTCTGGACGCCGTCTCCGACCGGGACTTCTGCGTGGAGCTCATGAGCGCTCTCAGCCTTCTGATGGCGCATCTGAGCCGGTTCGCGGAGGAGCTCGTTCTCTGGTCCAGCCTGGAGTTCCGGTTCGTGACGCTGCCGGAGGGCTTCGTCACAGGCTCGTCCATCATGCCGCAGAAAAAGAACCCCGACATGGCGGAGCTCATCCGCGGCAAGACCGGACGAGTGTACGGCGACCTGCTGACCATGCTCACCGTGCTGAAGGGCCTGCCCCTCGCCTACAACAAGGACCTCCAGGAGGACAAGGAGGCCGTCTTCGACGCGCTGGACACGGCAAAGCTCTGCCTCGCCGTCGCGGCCCCGATGGTCGCGGGCATGACCGTCCACACCGACGCCCTGCGGAGGGCCGCCGGCGCGGGCTTCATCAACGCCACCGACTGCGCCGACTGGCTCGTCGCCCACGGCGTCCCCTTCCGGGAGGCCTACGGCATCGCCGCCGGGCTCGTTCACGCGGGCAAGCCCCTGGAGGACCTCACCCTGGACGAGTACCGCGCCGCGAGCCCGGTGTTCGACGAGACGATCTACGACGCCATCAATCTCGACAACTGCGTGAAGCGCCGGAACCTCCCCGTGCCGGAGCAGCTCGCCTTCCTCGACAGCTTCCTGCAATAACCCCTCAAAAAACCGCGGGGCTGTAGCAAAACAGCCCTAGCAAAACAAGAAACCGAGGTGGCTGGAAACAGTCGCCTCGGCTTCTTGTTTGTGGTAAAATCAATGTGTGAAAAAA
>CAJOIG010000118.1 GCA_905234575.1 uncultured Oscillospiraceae bacterium | reverse complement strand
ATGTCGTTCTTCGCCACGTAGTCGAGCAGACGGCGGCGCTTGCCGATCATCTTGAACAGGCCCTGGCGGGAGTGGTTGTCCTTCTTGTGGACCTTCAGGTGCTCGGTGAGCTGGTTGATGCGCTCGGTGAGGATGGCGATCTGGACCTCGGGGGAACCGGTGTCGCTCTCGTGGGTCTTGTTGTTCTCGATGATGGCGGTCTTCTGGTCTTTGGTGATCATGGTGCTTTGCTTCCTTTCATTTTTTTGCTGACTCCGGCGGCTGAGTGGCGGGTCGATCGATCCCGGGACCAAGCGCGCGGACAGTATCCATGAGATATTACCATACCCTCGGGGGTTTGTCAATTCTTATTTGTTCCGGTGCTCCTGCTTCATGCGCTTCTCGTGGTTCAGGATCGCCTTCCGCAGGCGCAGGTGCTCGGGGGTGACCTCGAGGAGCTCGTCGTCCGCCATGAACTCCAGGCACTGCTCGAGGCTCATCTGCCTGGGCGGGACCAGGCGCAGGGCCTCGTCGGAGCCGGAGGCGCGCGTGTTCGTCAGGTGCTTGGCGCGGCAGACGTTCACGACGATGTCCTCCTTCTTCGGACACTCGCCGACGATCATACCGGCGTACACCGCGGTGCCGGGGGTGATGAACATCGCGCCGCGCTCCTGGGCGTTCCAGATGCCGTAGGCCAGGGCCTCGCCGGTCTCGAAGGCCACGAGGGATCCCGTGTTCCGGCGCTTGACGTCGCCCTTCATGGGGGCGTAGTCCTCGAAGGTGGAGGCCATGATCCCCTCGCCGCGGGTGTCGGTGAGGAATTCGCTCCGATACCCGAACAGGCCGCGCGTCGGGACGAGAAACTCGACCTTCATCCGCTGGCCCACCGGGGTCATCTGCAGAAACTCGCCCTTGCGCTGGCCGAGCTTTTCCATGACGGAGCCGACGCACTCGGCGGGCACGTCCAGCACGACGCGCTCCATGGGCTCGCAGAGCTTGCCGTCGATCTCCCGAAACAGCACGCGGGCCGGGGAGACCTGGAACTCATACCCCTCCCGGCGCATGGTCTCGATGAGGATGGACAGGTGCATCTCGCCGCGCCCGGCGACGTTGAAGGCGTCGGTGGTGCCGGTCTCCGTCACCCGCAGGGACACGTCCTTCAGCGTCTCCTGCATGAGGCGGTCGCGGATATTCCGGCTTGTGACCCACTTGCCCTCCCGTCCGGCGTAGGGGCTGTCGTTCACGGAAAAGGTCATCTCGATGGTGGGGGCCGAGATCTTCACGAAGGGCAGGGGCTCCGGCGCAGACGGCGCGCAGATCGTGTCCCCGATGGTGACGTCCCCGATGCCGCTCATGGCGATGATGTTCCCCGCGGCGGCCTCCGTCACAGGGGCCTTGCCCAGGGCCTCGAACTCATACAGGCTCACGGCCTTGGCCTTGCGGGTCGGGCGGTCGCCGTGGTAGTCGCAGACGACGATCTCCTCGTTCTGGGCGATGCGGCCGCGCTCGATGCGCCCGATGGCGATGCGGCCGACGTACTCGTTGTAGTCGATGGAGCTGACGAGCATCTGGAAGGGCTCGTCCACGGGCTGGTCCGGCTCCGGGATGTAGTCCACGATGGCGTCGAACAGGGGCTTCAGATCCGTGCCCTGCACCTCGGGGGAGACGGAGCAGATGCCCTGCCGGGCGGAGGCGAAGAGCATCGGAGAGTCGAGCTGCTCGTCCGTGCAGCCCAGGTCCATGAGGAGCTCCAGGACCTCGTCGACGACCTCGTACACCCGCTGGTCCGGGCGGTCGATCTTGTTCACGACCACGATCACTTTGTGCCCGAGCTGCAGCGCGCGCTCCAGCACGAAGCGGGTCTGGGGCATGGGGCCCTCCGCCGCGTCCACCAGGAGCAGCACGCCGTTCACCATTTTGAGGATGCGCTCCACCTCGCCGCCGAAGTCCGCGTGGCCCGGGGTGTCCACGATGTTGATCTTCGTGTCGCCGTAGTGGATGGCGGTGTTTTTGGCGAGGATCGTGATGCCGCGTTCCCGCTCGAGATCGCCGGAGTCCATGACGCGCTCGGCCACCTGCTGGTTTTCCCGGAAGGCGCCGGACTGGCCCAGCATGGCGTCCACCAGGGTGGTCTTGCCGTGGTCGACGTGCGCGATGATCGCAATATTGCGGAGGTTTGCCATAATTCTATCCCTCGGTCCTTGATTATCAGTTTTCCATACAAGCGGATATTTTATCATCCCTGCACAGGAATTGCAACAAAAAATGCGCCAAAATACAATAGAATACGAATTGCAAATCCTTTTTTCCTATGGTATATTAAGGGTTACTGTACGAAAAAGGAGGGGTCTTCATGGCATCCGTCGGAAAACGGGATATGACCGCCGGCGCGGAATGGAAGCACATCCTCCTGTTCTCTCTGCCCATCATGGCGGGGAACCTCCTGCAGCAGCTCTACAACACCGTGGACGGCATCGTCGTGGGGAACTTCGTCTCCCAGAACGCCCTCGCCGCCGCGGGCACCTCCGGGACGCTGGCGTTCCTGTTCCTGGCCTTTTCCATCGGCTTCGGCAACGGCGCGGGCATCATGATCGCCCAGTTCTTCGGCGCGAAGCAGTTCGACGAGCTCAAAAACGCCGTCTCCACCGCCCTCATCCTGCTGGTGGGCCTCGGGGCGGTCGTCTCCGTGTTCGGCTGCGCCTGCGCGCGGTTCCTGCTGCACGGGCTCATGAACGTCGCGGAGGGCGAGGTCCTGGACCTGGCCGTGCGGTATTTCTCCATCTATGCCCTGGGCTTTATCCTGCAGTTCCTCTATAACGCCGTGGCAGCCATCCTGCGGGCCGTGGGGGACAGCCAGGCCACGCTGTATTTCCTTCTCGTGAGCTCCTTCCTGAACATCGGCCTCGACCTGCTGTTCGTCATCGTGTTCGGCTGGGGCGTGGCGGGCGCCGCCGTCGCCACCGTGCTCAGCCAGCTTGGCAGCGCGGCGGTCTCCGTGGTCTATATGTTCAAAAAATATGCCATCTTCCGCTTCGGGAAGGGCGAGTTCGTCTTCCGGGGCGACAAGTGCCGCCTCTGCCTGCGGCTGGGAGTGCCGAACACCATCCAGCAGTCCATCGTCAGCTTCGGCAACATCTTCATCCAGCGCCTCGTGAACTCCTTCGGGGAGGCCGCCATGGCCGCCTTCACCGTGGGCGTGCGGATGGAGGGCTATCTCTTCGTGCCGACGGTGGGTCTGAGCATCGGCGTATCCACCTTCACCGCCCAGAACATCGGCGCGGGCCGGCTCGACCGGGTGAAGCGCGGCATCCGCGCGGCCACGGTCATCACCCTCGTCATCGCGTTCACGCTGGAGATCCTGTCCTACGTCTTCGCGCGGCCCATCTCCGGTCTCTTCGGGGTGCAGGGCGACGCCATGAGCCTGTCGGTCTCCTACGTCCGGTTCCTCTCGTTCTTCTTCTGGATGTTCGCGGTGTACATCGTGTTTTCCGGCCTCCTGCAGGGCGCGGGCGACGTGTTCTTCGCCATGCTGGGCTCGCTCATCTCCCTGGGCATCCGCGTGCTGTGCTCCTACGCCCTGGTGGGCATGACGGACATGGGCTTTGCGGCCATCTGGTCGGCGATGCCGGTGGGCTGGGTGTTCTGTCTCGGCATGGTCCTCGTCCGCTATTTCACCGGCGGCTGGAAGGAGAAGGGAGTCGTGAAGCATGGATAACTTTTATGCGCTGATGGCGCGGATGAAAAACATCGACCGCTGGGCGCTCATGCGCTCGGTCATGCCCGAGAACGTGCAGGAACACAGCCACATGGTCGCCGTGCTGGCCCACGCCCTCGCCGTCATCCGGCGGGACGTGTTCGGCGTCCCCTGCGACCCGAACGCCGCGGCCGCGGCCGCCCTCTTTCACGATGCGCCGGAGATCCTCACCGGGGACCTGCCGACCCCCATCAAATACAACAACCCCGAGATCATGGCCGCCTACCGCCAGGTGGAGGCCGCCGCCGCGAGAAAGCTGCTTGCCATGCTCCCCGCGGAGCTCCGCCCGGCCTACGACCCCCTCCTCACCGGAACGGACGAGGAGACCCGCCGCCTCGTGAAGGCCGGGGACAAGCTCGCGGCGTACATCAAGTGCATCGAGGAGCGCCGCGCCGGAAACGACGAGTTCCTCCTCGCGGAGCGCAAATCCCTCGACACCCTACGGAGCTACGCCATGCCGGAGGTGGACTACTTCCTCGAGCGCTTCATCCCCGCCTTCGAGCGCACCCTGGACGAGCAGGGCGCCATGGACTACCGGGAACCGGAGCATCCCGGCGAATAAAATTATGTAAACCAATATCCGAAAAGGAGTTTTTTCAATGCGTATGCGTGCCGAAGACAAAACGATGGACAAGATCAAGGCCCTGTGCCAGAACCGCGGCTTTATTTTTGCCGGCTCCGAGATCTACGGCGGTCTCGCGAACAGCTGGGACTACGGCCCTCTCGGCGTCCTCATGAAGCAGAACGTCAAGAACGCCTGGTGGAAGAAGTTCGTCCAGGAGTGCCCCTACAACGTCGGCCTGGACGCCGGCATCCTCATGAACCCCCGGGTGTGGGAGGCCTCCGGCCACGTCACGAACTTCAACGACCCCCTCATCGACTGCAAGGGCTGCAAGCGCCGTCACCGCGCGGACAAGCTCATCGAGGAGTGGGCGCTGGAAAACAAGATCGACGCGAACGTCGAGGCCATGACGAACGACGAGATGGTGGCGTACATCCGCGAGAAGAGCATCCCCTGCCCCGGCTGCGGCGCCTGCAACTTCTCGGACATCAAGAAGTTCAACCTCATGTTCAAGACCCACCAGGGCGTCACGGAGGAGAGCGGCACCGACGTGTACCTCCGGCCCGAGACCGCCCAGGGCATCTTCGTGGACTACAAGAACGTCCTTCGCACCACCCGCCGGAAGATTCCCTTCGGCATCTGCCAGATCGGCAAGTCCTTCCGCAACGAGATCACCCCGGGCAACTTCACCTTCCGCATCCTGGAGTTCGAGCAGATGGAGCTCGAGTTCTTCTGCGAGCCGGACACCGATCTCGAATGGTTCCAGTACTGGCGCACCTTCTGCCACGAGTGGCTGCTCGGCCTCGGCATGACGGACGAGTACCTCCGCCTGCGCGACCACAGCCCCGAGGAGCTGAGCTTCTACTCCAAGGCCACCACGGACTTTGAGTACCTCTTCCCCTTCGGCTGGGGCGAGCTCTGGGGCATCGCGGACCGCACGAACTACGACCTCACCCAGCACCAGACCTTCTCCGGCGAGAAGATGGAATACAAGGAGGAGGGCAAGGAGGGCCCCTACGTCATCGAGCCCTCCCTCGGCGCGGACCGCGCCATGCTGGCCTTCCTCGTGGACGCCTACGACGAGGAGCAGGTCGGCGTGGACAAGAAGGGCAACCCCGACGTCCGCACCGTGCTGCACCTGCATCCTCAGCTCGCGCCCTATAAATGCGCCATCCTGCCCCTGTCGAAAAAGGAGGTCCTCACCGGCCCGGCGAAGGAGCTCTACGCCGAGCTTTCGAAGGAGTTCTCCTGCGACTACGACGAGACCGGCTCCATCGGCAAGCGCTACCGCCGCGAGGATGAGATCGGCACGCCCTTCTGCGTGACCCTGGACTTCCAGACCGTGGGCGACGACACCATGCCCGCGGACCACTGCGTCACCGTGCGCGACCGCGACTCCATGGAGCAGGTCCGCATCCCCATGAGCGAGGTCAAGGCGTACATCGCCGAGCGCGTAAAGTACTGATCTATTCGCACCAAAGGCTCAGGTATCCGACCTTATTGCGCCCGGTAACCGAAGTCAACTTATCCTTAAGGACTGGTATTCATTGGACGAGAAAAAAACGCCGGAACAGCAGAATAACCTCACCGCGGGCCAGGCCTTCGTGAAGACCATCCGCCCGGCGGGGATGGCGCTCTTCCTCCTCCTCGCCGTACTGGTGACGGCGATCTGCCTCACCAGCGGACGGGACCCCATCCCGGGCTACGAGGCTCCGGAGACGACGGAGTACTACGCCGCCCACCCGGACGCCCTCGCGGCGGAGCTGGAGGCGCACGTCTTCCCCGCCCTGCCGGAGTATACGATGTCCGCCCAAGCGTCGGACGGCGCCGTCGCCGTCACCATCGACAGCGACCATTTCGTCGCCGGCCGCGCGGCCCTGCTGCGCTACTTCGACGAGAGTCTGTTCGACTTTCAGCGGGGATAGAAGCAACGATATACGAACAGGACCTGCCATTTCGGGCAGGTCCTGCGTTTTTTTCGAGGTTGGGGCCGTCAGTCCGCGATCCGTTCCAGGCGGTGGCCGGGGGCGGCAACGCCGGTGATGAGGGGCACCGTCTCGTTGATGACCACCGAGGTGTCGAGGCCGTACCACTGGGCCGCGTCCCCCGCGGCCTTGCGGACGGCGTACTTCGTGTTCAGCAGGAACTCGTCCA
>CAJOIG010000117.1 GCA_905234575.1 uncultured Oscillospiraceae bacterium | reverse complement strand
GCGATCGAGTCGTATCTGCACGATCTCGGAATCCCTACGGAGCGCGTCACGGAGACCGCCGTCGTCGGCCGCCTCACCGGCGGGCGTCCCGGTCCCATCGCCGCTCTCCGGGCGGACATGGACGCCCTGCCTCTGACGGAGGCGACCGGCGCGGCCTTTGCCTCGGAGGTCCCCGGCGTCATGCATGCCTGCGGGCACGACGTCCACCTGGCCGCCGCCCTCGGCGCGGCAAGGCTCCTCGCGGACCGGCGGGAGAGCCTGCCCGGTTCAGTCGTGTTCCTCTTCCAGCCGGACGAGGAGGGCGACGGCGGCGCGGCCCGGATGATCGAAGCGGGCGGGCTGGACGGCGTGGACGCCGTGTTCGGCGCGCATGTGGACCCGGCGCTCCCCCTGGGGACCGTCGGCGTGAAGTACGGCAAGTTCTACGCCGCCTCCGATATGTTCCGCATCACCCTTACGGGGCGGAGCTGCCACGGGGCGGAGCGGGAAAAGGGCGTGGACGCCCTGGCCGCCGCCGCCGCGCTGGTCCCGGCGCTTCTCGCCCTGCCCGATCGCATGGCGGACCGCAGCGTCGTGAACGTGGGGACCCTGCACGCGGGCACCGCCGGGAACATCGTCCCCGGCACGGCGGAGCTGACGGGCATCCTCCGCACCCTGGGCCCGGACGCCCGCCGGAGCCTTCGGAGCCTTCTCAATGAGGCCCTTGTCGACAACGCCCGCGCCTATGGCGTGGAGCCGTCTCTTGCCCTTCGGCCGAGCTATCCCGGCGTCGTGAACGACGACGGCATGACGGACCTCGCGAGAGCCGCCATGACGGAGCTTCTCGGCGCGGAGAGCGTCCGGGTGCTGGAGCGCCCTCTCATGACGACGGAGGACTTCGGGGTTTTCCTCGAGCGCGTCCCCGGCACGTTTTACCACATCGGCGCGGGCTGCCCCCGGCCGCTGCACGACCCGGCGTTCCTGCCGGCGGCGGAGGCCGTGCCCCTGGCGGCGGCCGTCCACGCGGCGGTGCTCACCCGCTTTTTGGAGAAAGAATCATTCCCTGGAGGAACTGCTAGTCTATGAAAACCATCGTTGTGAAATTCGGCGGCACGTCTCTCGCGAGCGCCGAGCAGATCCGCAAGGTCGCGGACATCGTCCTCGCCGACCCCGCCCGCCGGTTCATGGTCGCCTCGGCTCCCGGCAAGCGCACGTCGGACGACATCAAGGTCACGGACCTCCTCTACCGCTGCTACGACGAGGCCGCCTCCGGCGCGGACTTCTCCGGCACGCTGGCGCAGATCGAGAGCCGCTACGCCGACATCCTCGCGGGGCTCGGCGTCGAATTCGACCTCGCCTCCGAGATCGCCGTTCTGCGGGAGCACCTCGCCGGGACCCCCCAGCGGGACTACATGGCGAGCCGCGGCGAGTATCTGAACGCCAAGATCATCGCGGCCTTCCTGGGCCGTCCCTTCGTGGACCCGGCGGAGACGATCTTCTTCACGGAGAGCAGCGCCCTGGACGAGGAGCGCACCTTCAAGGCCCTCGGCGAGCGCCTCCGTGCACTGGACGCCGCGGTCATCCCCGGCTTTTACGGCGTGCTGCCGGACGGGACCATCCACACCTTCTCCCGGGGCGGCTCGGACATCACGGGCTCCATCGCGGCCCAGGCGGCCCGGGCGGACCTCTATGAGAACTGGACGGACGTCTCCGGCATGCTCTCGGCGGACCCGCGCGTGGTGGAGACCCCCCACGTCATCGACCACATCACCTACACCGAGCTGCGCGAGCTCTCCTACATGGGCGCCTCCGTGCTGCACGAGGACGCCGTGTTCCCCGTCCGCAAGGCCGGCATCCCCATCAACATCCGCAACACGAACCGTCCCGGGGACCGGGGCACCATGATCGTCCCCTGGGCGGACCGGACCGCCCGCAAGCGGGTCGTCACCGGCGTCGCGGGCCGGAAGGGCTTCACGAGCATCGCTATTGAGAAATCCATGATGAACGCCGAGATCGGCTTCACCGCCCGGCTTTTGACGATCCTCGCGGAGCACGGCGTCGCCTTTGAGCACTGCCCCTCCGGCATCGACACCATCTCCGTGGTGGTGAACACCGAGGCCTTCCAGAAGGCCCGGGACGAGATCCTCATCGCCATCCAGAAGGAGCTCGAGCCGGACGCCATGACCGTGGAGGACGGCCTCGCCATGCTGGCGGTCGTGGGCCGGGGCATGGTCTACTCCAAGGGCACCGCCGCCCGAATCTTCAAGGCCCTCGCCGACGCGAACATCAACATCCGCATGATCGACCAGGGGTCCAGCGAGCTCAACATCATCGTCGGCGTCGAGGAGCACGACTACGAGGAGGCTGTCCGCGCCATCTACCGCGCGATGGAGCCGCTTCTGTAACGGAGGACCGCCATGCGCTTCACGAAAATGCAGGGCTGCGGCAACGACTACGTCTACGTGGACTGCTTCCGCGAGACGGTGGACGACCCGAACGCCCTGGCCCGGGCCGTCGCGGACCGGCACTTCGGCGTCGGCGGCGACGGACTCATCCTCATCTGCCCGTCGGACACGGCGGACGCCCGGATGCGGATGTTCAACGCCGACGGCTCCGAGGGCGCCATGTGCGGCAACGGCATCCGCTGCGTGGCCAAGTACGTCTACGACCACGGCATCGTTCCGCCCGAGCGCCGGGAGGCCGTCATCGACACTGGGGACGGCCCGAAGACCGTGTCCCTCGACGTGGAGGACGGCAGAGCCGTGCGCGTCACGGTGGACATGGGCGCACCCCGGCTGACGAGCGAGCTTCCCGAGACCATCGAGGTGGCGGGGATGCCGCTCTCCTTCGTCGGTGTGGACACCGGCAGCAGGCACGCGGTGTATTTCCTCGAGGACAACGCCCCTCTCGGGACCTCGACGGCGGACCTGCCCCTTTCGGAGCTCGGTCCCGCGTTCGAGAACCATCCCCGGTTCCCGGACCGGGTGAATTCGGAGTTCATTGCCCTCCGCTCCCGGGGGGAGATCGACTTCCGGGTCTGGGAGCGCGGCTCCGGCGAGACCCTGGCCTGCGGCACCGGCGCGACGGCGTCGGTCTGGGCGGGCGTCCGCCTCGGAAAGCTCGATCCCGACGTCCTCGTCCACCTGCGGGGCGGCGACCTGCGAATCCGCTATGATGAGACCACCGGTCGCTGCTTCATGACCGGCCCGGCCGTGGAGGTCTTCTCCGGCGACTGGCCTGCGTGAACAACAAATAAACCGGCACAGCCGAAAAAGGCTGTGCCGTTTGTTGGTTTTTGGGATCATTCCGTTTCCTTCCTTCGGTCCAGGGCGACGGCCAGCAAGACGACGATCGCCGGGACCAGCGCGGCGAGGAAGATGTTCGCGTTCGGGATGAAGGAGAAGGTCCCGTCGCTGTTCGCGATCTGCTCGGCGTTCCGCAGGACGAGCTTCCCGAGGAAGGGACCGATCACGCCGGGAACAAGCACCTGGGAGAAGATGCGCGCGCCCTGCAGCATGCCTGCCTTGCCCGCGGGGGTGCGCTCCCGGATCTTCGCGCCGAAGACCGCCATGCCCGAGAGATACCCGGCCATCATGAGGAGGGACCCCAGGAACACCGGCAGCGTCGCCCGGGTGAGGTACAGAAGGACGTACCCGAGGATGAGCCAGCCGAGGGCGATGCCCGCGGCAAAGGGGAAGCCCCGCCGGTCATACACCCGTCCCCAGAAGAAGGTCACGGCGGCAGCCGCCAGAATGGCCGGGGCCATGATAAGGACATAGTTCTCCATACCCAGGGCGACCTCGTAGTACAGGATGAGGTAGGGCATGAAGATCTGGATGGAGATATTGAAGAGGATGAACCCGGCGAAATGCCGGTACAGGGCCGGATTCTCCCGGACAGTGGAGGGTCGGAAGCCGTAGATCACGCCCTGCCAGTAGGGGACGGGGGAGGCGGCGGTCCGCCGGTCGTCCACGAGGAAGAAGCCCGCAAGACCGACGAGCGTCACGATGCCGCCGATGATCAGGTAGATGAGCGTCCAGCTCCGGGCCTCGTCCAGGTCGAAGGCCATGAAGCCGCCGAACACCGCGAGGATCGCCACGAGGGGCATCATGGAGTTCACGCCCTCCGCCGCGCCCCGGTTCGTGCCGTCGGTGTTGTCCGTGACCCAGGCGTTGTAGGCCGCGTCGTTCGCCGTGGAGCCGAAGAAGGTCATGAGGCAGTCGAGCACGATGGTGAGGGTGACGCCCACCGCCGCGGCGGACGCCGCCATGGGGAAGGCCGCTGCGAGAAGATCAAGCCGGAGCAGGGCAAAGCACACTACCGAGAGCCCCCACAGGACGTACCCGAGGCACATGAAGACGCGCCGCTTCCCGACCCGGTCGGAGAGCGCGCCCATGAGGATCGTCGTGACCGTCGCGGCGACGGCGCTCGCCGCCACCATGGCGGAGATGTCCCCGGCGGTGGCGCGGAACATCTTGTAGATGAACACGTTGAGGTACATGTTCTCCACCACCCACGCCACCTGGCCGACAAGGCTGAACAGGACCAGAGCCAGCCAGAAGCGGGCGGTGAGCCCGGTTTTTGCCTTCCGCATGGGTCTGCCTCAGACCGTCAGCAGCCCGCTCTCCACGAGGCAGTCCCGGAGCTTTTTCTCGTTCGCCTCGCTCATGGGCCACAGGGGCAGGCGCAGCGGGCCCGCGCCCATGCCGAGCAGGTTCATGGCGGTCTTCACCGGGATGGGGTTCACCTCGATGAACATCTTGGCGAAAAGGTCCGCGTTCTCGCAGTAGAGCGCCGTGGCGGCCTTAAAGTCCCCGTCCAGGCAGAGCCGGCACAGCTTCGCCACCGTCGCGGGCACGAGGTTCGATACGACAGAGATAACGCCTTGCGCCCCCATCGCCATCATGGGCACGGTGTTGTCGTCGTTGCCGGACCAGATGTTCAGGTCGTCGCCGCAGAGGGCGCGGGTCCGGGAGAACAGGCTGAAATCGCCGGACGCCTCCTTGACGCCGTTGATGTTCGGATGCTTGGAAAGCTCCTTGTAGATCTCCGCCGTGAGGGAGACGGTGGTCCGGCTGGGGACGTTGTAGACGATCATGGGCACGCTTACACGGTCCGCGACGTAGGTGAAGTGCTGCACGAGCCCGGCGGGGTTCGAGCGGTTGTAGTACGGCGTGACCATGAGGATGCCGTCCGCGCCGCAGCTCTCCGCGTGCCGGGCCAGACGGATGGAGGTCATGGTGTCGTTGCTGCCGACGCCGACGACCACCTTCATGCGTCCCGCGGTGTGCTTCACGCAGAACGCCATGAGCCGCTCGTGCTCGTCGAGGGGCTGGGTGGCGTTCTCGCCCGTGGTGCCGTTCACGATGATGGCGGCGGTGCCGCCCGCGGCCTGCCGGTCGATGAACTCGGCCATCTTTTCGAGGTTCAGCGAGCCGTCCTCC
>CAJOIG010000116.1 GCA_905234575.1 uncultured Oscillospiraceae bacterium | reverse complement strand
GGCGTGGACTACTGGGGCGAAACCCGGCCCGGCGGCATCCTCGTCTGGGGCGCGAACCCGGCCGTCTCCGGCGCGGACGGCGAGCTGCAATTTCTCATCAAGGACGCCGTACGGGAGGGCATCCCTCTCCTGGTCGTGGACCCGAAGCCAAACGAGCTGACGAAAAAGGCTGCGCTCTGGCTGCCCCTGCGGCCCGGTACGGACGGCGCGCTGGCCCTCGGCCTTCTGCACATCCTGATCGAAAACGAGTGGTACGACCGGGATTTCGTCGAGCGCTGGACCCACGGCTTTGCCGCGCTGCGGGAGCGCTGCCGGGCGTATCCTCCCGCAAAGACCGCGGCCATCTGCGGACTGGACGAGGCGGAACTTTTCCGGGCAGCGGACTGGATCGCCCACACAAAGCCCCTGGCGCTGGAGTGGGGCACCGCCATCGAGCAGAGCACGAACGCCCTGCAGACCTGCCGCGCCATCTTCATGCTCCCGGCTCTGACGGGAAACTACGACGTCCCCGGGGGCTTTGTGGAAAGCATGGAGATCGCCCCGACGGCGGACATCCTGCTGGACCGGCTGAGCCCGGAAATGGTCAAAAAATGCCTCTCCGGCGGCTATCCCCTCTGCGACGGGACCGCCTCGCCCAAGCTCTTCGCCCATCCCTACCACACGCTGGAGGCCATCCGCACGGGAAAGCCCTACCCCGTCAAGGCGCTCATCGCAAGCGCGAACAACACCCTTCTCTCCGTGGCGGACAGCCGCCACACGATGGAGTGCCTGCGGGCGCTGGAATTCTTCGTAACCATGGACTTCTTCATGACGCCGACGGCGGAGCTGGCGGACATTGTGCTGCCCGCGGCGCTGTGGCCGGAGGTAGACAGCGTGTTCTGCATGCCGGAGTTCGGGGACGTGGCCGCGCTGTGCATGCAGAAGGTCGTGCAGGTCGGGGAATGCCGGGCGGACGAGGACGTGTTCCTGGACCTCTCCCGGCGCATGGGCCTCGACTACGGCGCGGAGAGCCAGCGGGAGATCCTGGACGGCATCCTGGCGGAGCTCGGACGCCGCCGCCCGGAATATGCGGACATCGACTTCGAGGCGTTCAAAAAGCTCGGCTGGATCGCGCCGGAGCGCACCTACAAAAACTACGAACGCCGCGGCTTCGATACGCCGACGCGGAAGTTCGAGCTCTGGTCCACGGTCCTCGAGAAGGCCGGCGCGGACCCGCTGCCTTCCTGGACCGAGCCGCCGGAGACGCCCGTCTCCCGGCCCGATCTGCTGGACGAATACCCGCTCATCCTCATCACCGGCAGCCGCACGCAGCCTTTTTTCATTTCGAACAACCGGCAGATAAAGTCCCTGCGGAAGCTCCATCCCTTCCCCCGGGCAGCCCTCAGCGCGGGCACCGCGGAACAATACGGCGTCGCGGACGGGGACTGGATCTTCATCGAGACCCAACGCGGCCGCATCACCCAGAAGGCGCAGATCGTCCCGGACATGCCGGACGGCCTCGTGAACTGCGAGATGGGCTGGTGGTATCCCGAGGCAGGCGCGCCCGGCTACGGCTGGGACGAATCGAACGCGAACATCCTCACGGTCCTCGCGCCGCCCCACGATCCCATCGGCGGGGCCTATCCCGTCCGGGGCCTGCTGTGCCGAATCTATCCCAATCCCGAGTGCGCCGTCGAGGCGCGGTACGACGCCTGGATAAACGGTTGATTTTTCCGGAAACTTCCTATATAATCCTTTCTCGGACATAGGGACTTAGAGCCCAAATACAGAGAAAGGAAGTATCAACCAATGAGTAGTATGTCCAGGCAGAAAAAAACGACCGTCATCGTCATCGCTGTGGCTGTGGTCCTCGTTCTTGCTGCCCTCGTCTGCTGGGTCTCCTTCCGGCCACAGGCACTGGAGGGCGTCAAGGACATCACCGTGACGGTGACCCACACCGACGGCACCGTCGTCACGGAGGAATTCCGCACCGACGCGGAGTACCTGGCCGAGGCCCTGGAGGGGCACATCGACATCGAGGGCGAGGACTCCGAGTACGGCCTCTTCGTGAAGACCGTGGACGGAGAGTACGCCGACGACACCGAGGGTACTTACTGGATGTTCAACGTCAACGGCGCCATGGGCGAATACGGCGTGGATACCCAGCCCGTCGCGGACGGTGATACCTACGACTTCTACACCATCACCTACTGAGAAGACCGCCGGCTCCGGGCTCTCCCTGCGGGAGCTCGTGAGCCTTGCCCTGCTTGCGGCGATCATCATCGCGGCGAAGGAGGCCATGTCCCCCCTGCCGAACATCGAGCCCGTGACGCTTCTCCTCATCTGCGCCGCCCTCGTATACGGCGCGAAGGCCTTCTACCCCTGCGCGATCTTCGTGCTGGCGGAGGGACTGCTGTACGGATTCGGCTGGTACTTTTTCGTGTATGTGTACGTCTGGCCGATCCTCGTGCTCCTGGTGCTGCTGCTGCGAAAGCACATCACGTCGTATGTGCTGTGGACCGTGGTGTCCGCGCTGTACGGCCTTTTCTTCGGGCCGCTGTGCTGCCTGCAGGCGCTGGTGGTGAGCGGCTGGTCCATGGCGTTTTCCTACTGGATCTCCGGCATCCCCTACGACCTCATCCACTGCGCCGGGAACGCCGTCCTCGCGGCGGTGCTGTTGAAGCCCCTCACGACGCTGCTGCAGCGTCTCGCCCACCCCGAGCAAAGCAGCTCTACATGAACGACAAAACGCGGAGCGCCGGTTTTTTGCTTTTGGTTATTCCTCGTTCTCCTTCGGCGCGAAGGCCAGGGCGCGGAGGTCGTCGTGGGTGAAGACGTATTTCGTGCCGCAGAAGTCGCAGACGATCTCAACGTCCTCCTTCGCCTCCACCATGTCGACGAGGTCCGCCCGGTCGATGGTGGTCAGCGCCCGGGCAAAGCGCTCCCGGCTGCACGCGCAGCGGTAGGACACCGGCGTCGTCTCGGTGATGTGGTACGGCAGGCCCTTCAAAACCTGTGCGAACAGGGCCTCCGCACCGTCCTCGTCGAGGACCGTCGTGAGCTGGTCCATGAGGAAGATGTTTTCCTCCAGCGTGCCGATGAGGGCCTCGTCCGCGCCGGGCATAAGCTGCACGATGAAGCCGCCCGCGGCCTTGACGGAGGTATCCGTGTCCACCAGGACGCCCAGGGCGCAGGCCGAGGGGACCTGCTCGCTCTCGAGAAGATAGGCCGTCACGTCCTCCGCGATCTCGCCGCTGACGAGCGCCACGGAGCCGACGTAGGGCTCGCGCAGGCCCAGGTCCCGGCTGACGGTGAGCATGCCGTCCGTCCCGACGGCGCCGCCCACGTCGAGCTTGCCGTCCGCCCGGAGAGGAAGGTCCACACCCGGATTCTCCATGAGGCCGCGGACATTTCCCTCGTGGTCCGAAACCGCGATGATCTGCCCCGCGGGGCCGCCGCCCTGGACGCGGATCGTGAGGCTCGCGTCCTCCTCCTTGAGCATATTCCCCAGGATCGACGCCGCGCAGAGGGTGCGCCCGAGCGCCGCCGTCGCCGTGGGGGCGGTATGGTGGATCTGCCGAGCCCGCTCCACGAGCTCCCGGGCGTCCACCACCGCCATTTTTACAAATCCGTCCGCCGCCGTGGCGCGGATGATCCGATCCATACCAAAACACCTCGTGATAAAGAATTGCCCTGCGATTATACCAAATCCCGGTCGGGATGTAAAGAAATCGTGAATTAATAAAATGTAATATTATTTTGCTGCGAAGTATGATATAATTCCCGCGAAAAGGAAAGGGAGCGCGGCCGGAGCCCTCCGTCCGCGCGAGAGGACAAATGAAACAAAACAACAAGCTGCCCCTCTGGGCGTGGATCGCCTTCGGGCTCATCGGCCTCGCCGTGCTGCTGCTCATTGGACTCGGCGTGCGCTACTACGTCATCACCCATACCCACTCGGCCCTGGAATCGCATCGCACCGGCACCTGGTTCGAGCTCGCGCCGGAGGGCGCCGTCTGCGGCAACGGCGAGCCCTTGGTCTCCCGGATGCGCCTCGGCTCGGAGAACAAGGTCCTGGTCTTCTTCTACGGCGGCGGCATCAGCCTGAACGAGTACACCGCCGCGCGGCCCTATGTCGGCATGACCATCGACATCGAGCCGGGCTTCTACGCCGCGGACACCGACGGCGAGATCCCGGACTGGTGCGGCGTGGGCATCGGGGACGACGTGGGCTTCAACCCCTTCCGGAACTGGAGCATCGTCGTAGTGCCCTACACCACCGGCGACTTCCACGTCGGTGACACGGACTATGCCTACACCGCGCTGGACGGCTCCGAGGCTGTCCTGCACCACCACGGCTACGATAACTACCGGGCCATTCTGGACGCGGCCATGCCCTATCTCGGGAGCGACCCGGAGGAGCTACTCGTCGCGGGCTACAGCGCCGGGGGCTACGGCGCCGCCATGCTGACGGACGATCTCCTCCGGAACTATTTCCCCGACGCGGAGCATGTGACCCTCTGCGTGGACAGCTCACTTCTGATCCTCGGCAACTGGGAGGAGGTCTTCCGGGACGTCTGGAACGCCCCGGAGGAGCTCATCGACCGAATCGAGACGCCGAACCTCATCGTGGATTTCATGAGCAGCCTCTATGAGACCTACGGGGACTACATCACCTTCCTGTACATCGGCTCCGTGCGGGACGGCGCGCTCAGCCGCTACCAGAACTACTTCAACACCGGCGTTTACGCCACCGACAACCGGGTCATCTGGATCTACACCGAGTATCTGCGGGTCATGATCGAGGAGCTGCAAACGAAGGTGCCCGGCATCGGGATCTATCTCTTCGACCAGCTCCCCTTCTCCATTCGGCCCAATCAGTTCTTCCTGACCCAGCACACGATCCTCGAGACGAACACCGCCTTCTGGCCGCTGACGGACCGCGTAAGCGTCATCCGCTGGCTCCACAGCGCCATCGGCGGCGACGTGCGCTCCCGCGGGCTGTATCTTCTGCGATAAACGGCATACAACATAAGCGTCCCCCCAAAGAGCGTATCGGCTCTTTGGGGGGACGTTGTCTGTCAAAGAAGTCTCTTTGTAGCTGTACGCGGTATCCGTCAGTCCTTGGCCTCCACCACCGCGCCGCAGGTCAGCTCGATGCCGAGCTTGCGGTAGACCGTCTCGTCCACGGAGGACATGAGGACCGTGGAGTGGGCCTGGGAGCCGCGCAGGGCCGGGAGCTGCTCCATGGCCAGGCGGGCGCGCTCGCTGTTCGACGCACTGACCGACAGGGCAATGAGCGTCTCGTCCGAATGCAGGCGCGGGTTGTGCCCGCCGAGGTAGCGGGTCTTGAGGGTCTGGATGGGCTCAATGGCGGAGGCAGCGACCAGCTCCTCCTCCGCGGGGATGCCGGCGGCAGCCTTCAGCGCGTTCATGATCGCGGCGGATGCCGGACCCAGAAGGTCGGAGGTCTTGCCCGTCACGATGCGTCCGTCGGGCAGCTCGATGGCCATGGCGGGCTTGCCGGTGAGTTCCTCCTTCAGGAGCGCCTTGCCCACCACCGCGCGGTCGGAGGGCTGGCAGCCGGCCTTTTTCATAAGAAGCTCCTGCCGGTACAGTTCCTCCTTCGAGGCGTTCCCCCGGGCGACCGCGGCGGCGGACTTGAAGTACCGCCGGATGATCTCCTGCCGGGCGGCCTCGCGGCAGACCTCGTCGTCCGAGATCGCCATGCCAACCATGTTGACGCCCATGTCCGTCGGGGAGCGGTAGGGGCATTCCCCGCCGGAGATGCTCTCGAACAGTGCCCGGAGCACCGGGAAGATCTCCACGTCCCGGTTGTAGTTCACGGTGGTGACGCCGTAGGCCTCGAGGTGGTACGGGTCGATCATGTTCACGTCGTCCAGATCCGCGGTGGCGGCCTCGTAGGCCAGGTTCACAGGATGCTGGAGGGGAAGGTTCCAGACCGGGAAGGTCTCGAACTTGGCGTAGCCCGCCTTCACGCCCCGCTTGTGCTCGTGGTAGAGCTGGGAGAGGCAGGTCGCCATCTTGCCGCTGCCGGGGCCCGGCGCGGTGACGACGATGAGGTCCCGGCTCGTCTCGATGTAGTCGTTCCGGCCGAAGCCGTCCTCGCTGACGATATGAGCGATGTTCGAGGGATAGCCCTCGATGTTGTGGAGGAAGTAGGCCCGGATGCCCATGGTATCGAGCTTCTGGCGGAACTTCGCCGCGGCGGGCTGGCCGGCGTATTTCGTGATGACGATGCTGCCGACGAAAAAGCCCCGCTTCTCAAAGACGTCCTTCAGGCGCAGGGCGTCCACATCGTAGGTGATCCCGAGGTCGCCGCGGATCTTCTGCTGCTCGATGGCCTCGGCGCTGATGACGATGACCATCTCCGCCCGGTCCTTGAGCTGCTCCAGCATCTTGAGCTTGTTGTCCGGGGCAAAGCCCGGCAGCACCCGGGAGGCGTGGTTATCGTCGTAGAGCTTCCCGCCGAACTCCAGGTACAGCTTGCCGAACTGGCCGACCCGCTCCATGATTCGCTCGGACTGCAGCCGCAAGTAGAGCTGCGAATCAAAGCCGATCTTTTTCGTTACGCTCATATCTCTCTTCCTCTGCCGATGGGGTTTCTTACGCCAGATGGCCCTTGGCGCGGATGACGTCGATGACGCTGTCCACGTACTTCTCGCAGATCTCCTCCGTGCCGGCCTCCACCATGACGCGGATGACGGGCTCCGTGCCGGACTCGCGCACCAGGATGCGCCCGGTGTCGCCGAGCTCCTCCGCCACCTTCGCGACGGCGGCCTGCACGTCCGGGTCGTTCTGGGCCTCAGGCTTCGACTTCACGCGGACGTTCTTGAGCACCTGGGGATAGAACACCACGGGGGCCGCGAGCTCGCTCATGGGCTTGCCCTTCGCCAGCATGACCTCCATGAGCTTGATGCTCGTGAGGATGCCGTCGCCGGTGGTGGCGTATTTCGTGAAGATCGTGTGCCCGGACTGCTCGCCGCCGATGCGGTGGCCGTTCTGGACCATGTTCTCATAGACGTACTTGTCGCCCACCTTGGTCTTCTCGTACTCGATGCCGACCTTGTCGAGAGCCTTGTACAGGCCGAAGTTCGACATGACGGTGGTGACGACCTTGTTGTTCAGGAGCTTGCCGCGCTCCTTCATGTACAGGCCGTAGATGTACAGCGTGTGGTCGCCGGTGACGACGTTGCCCTTCTCGTCCACGCAGAGGCAGCGGTCGGCGTCGCCGTCGTAGGCGAAGCCGACATCGAGGCCCTTCTCCACCACGAACTTCTGCAGATGCTCGATGTGGGTGGAGCCGCAGTCGGTGTTGATGTTGAAGCCGTCCGGAGCGTCGTTCATGACGTACACCTTCGCGCCGAGGGCGTCGAACACGCCCCGGGCGATGGACCAGGCCGCGCCGTTCGCGCAGTCGAGACCAACCTTCACGTCCTTGAAGCTGTACTTCGACAGGGAGATGAGGTAGCCGATGTAGCGGTTGCGGCCGGAGACATAGTCCACCGTGCGGCCGATCTCGGCCCGCTCCGCCATGGGAACGGTCACCTCGCCGTCGATGTACTTCTCGATCTCCAGGAGGGTCTCCTCGTCCATCTTCTCGCCGTTGGAATTGACGATCTTGATGCCGTTGTCGTAGTAAGGGTTGTGGGAGGCGGAGATCATGATGCCGCAGTCGAAATCGTCCACGCGGGTGATGTAGGAGACCGAGGGCGTCGTGGTGACGTGCATGATGTAGGCGTCCGCGCCGGAGGCCATGAGGCCGGTGCAGAGCGCGTACTCGAACATATAGCTCGAGCGGCGGGTGTCCTTGCCGATGACGATCTTGGCCTTCTTGCCGAGGCGCGCGCCGTAGTACCAGCCGAGGAAGCGGCCGATCTTGATGGCGTGCTCGTAGGTCAGGTCCTTGTTGGCTTCGCCGCGGAAGCCGTCGGTGCCGAAGTATTTGCCCATGGTAGTATCCGTCCTATCTTTTCAAATGTATCAGGTCTTCGCGCGGATCTCACCGTTGTCGCGCCAGATGCTGTTTTCGGGCACGACCCCGCGGACGCAGGAGGTTTGGAGTGCCGGCCGATGACCGTGCCGGGGTTGCAGACGGCGTTGCAGCCGACCTCCACATAGTCGCCCAGCATGGCGCCGAACTTCTTGATGCCGGTCTCGATCTGCTCCGTGCCGTTGTGGACGACGACGAGCTTCTTGTCGGACTTCACGTTCGAGGTGATGGAGCCCGCGCCCATGTGGCTGTAATAGCCGAGGATGCTGTCGCCGACGTAATTGTAGTGCGGCGTCTGGACGTGGTCGAACAGGATCACGTTTTTGAGCTCCACGGAGTTTCCGACGACGCAGTCCGCGCCGACGAGGGCGGAGCCGCGGATGAAGGCGCCGTGGCGGACCTCGGTGTTCGGTCCGATGATGCAGGGCGCGCCGAGATACGCCGAGGGGAAGACCTTCGCGGTCTTATGGACCCAGACGTGTTCGGACACCTCGCTGTAGTCCTCCCCCAGCGTCGGCCCGAGGGCGAGGATGAGGTCCTTGATGCCCGCGAGGGCCTCCCATGGATAGGTGAACTGCGAGAGATAGTCCTTCGCGAGGGTGTGGTCGAGGTCAAAGAGTTCGGGAATCGTGTACATAGTCATATCCTCTCCAAAAAGCAGGGAGGAAAGGCTTTACAGCCTTTCCTTCTTTTCGATGTCCAGGAAGTATTTGTAGGTGTCGACGGTGAGCTCGCCGCAGGCCTCCTCGTCGCAGGCGATGATGGCGGCGTTGTGGAGCTGGAGCGCCGAGCAGGTCCATTTCTGGCTGACGCCGCCCTCCACCGTAGCCGCGAGGGCGCGGGCCTTGTTGTGGCCGCTGATGAGGACGAGGACCTCCTTCGAGTCCGTCACGGTGCCGATGCCGACGGAAAGGGCCTGGGACGGGACCTTCTCGGGATCGCCGCCGAAGAAGCGGGAGTTCACGATGCGGGTGTCGGTCGTCAGGTCGCGCACGCCGGTGCGGGAGGACAGGGACGTGTACGGCTCGTTGAAGGCCAGGTGCCCGTCCACGCCGATGCCGCCCATGAACAGGTCGATGCCGCCGTAGGAGGCGATCTTCTCCTCGTAGCGTGCACACTCGCCCTCGGGGTCGTCGGTCATGCCGTTGAGAATGTTGATGTTCTCGGGCTTCATGTCCACGAGGTGATCGAAGAAGTTGTCGTGCATGAAGTACCAGTAACTCTGGTCGTGCTCATGGGGCAGGCCGAGATACTCGTCCATGTTGAAGGTGACGACGTTCGCGAAGGAAAGCTCGCCGGCCTGGTTCATGCGGGCCAGCTCCTTGTAGACGCCGATGGGCGAGGAGCCGGTCGGCAGACCGAGGACAAAGGGCCGCTCCTCCTTGTGGGCACGGATCTTCGCCGCAATATAATCCGCCGCCCATTTGCTCATTTTCGCATAATCATCCTGAATAACAACGCGCATATATTCTTTCTCCTTTCGAATGAATAAACCAAATAAACAGCGCTTCCGCGCTGACTAACAACGACGTATTATATCGCAGCATCTATCATTAGTCAAGCAAAAATTTCACATAAGTATTGTTAATGGTTAAACCCAGAGAATCTATCTGTATAAAAAGGAGGATGGTATTGCCGGAGCATTCTGTGACAAGCGTAAATTGACTTTCCCGCGCAGGTGTACTATAATTTATAAGTCAAATCATGCTCATCGGGAGGAAGCCCATGAACAAGCCCATCTACGAGAACCCCTTATGCTCGCGGTACGCCTCGAAGGAGATGCAGCGCATCTTCTCCCCCGACTTCAAGTTCTCCACCTGGCGGCGGCTGTGGATCGCCCTGGCGGAGGCGGAGCAGGAGCTCGGCCTGCCCATCACGGACGCCCAGCTCGCGGAGATGCGCGCCCACGTCGACGACATCGACTATGACCGCGCGGCGGACTACGAGCGCCGCCTGCGCCACGACGTCATGGCCCACATCCGCACCTACGGCGACGTATGCCCCGCGGCAAAGCCCATCATCCACCTGGGCGCCACGAGCTGCTACGTGGGCGACAACACCGACGTCATCCAGCTTCGGGAAGGGATGGTGCGAATCCGCGTCCTCCTCGTGAACGCCATCGCAGCCCTGGGAGATTTCGCCCGGGCCCACAAGGACGTTCCCACCCTCGCCTACACCCACTACCAGGCCGCCCAGCCCACCACCGTCGGCAAGCGCGCCTGTCTCTGGGCCCAGGATCTCGTGATGGACCTGGACCGGCTGGAGTTCGAGCTCGATCACCTGCGCCTGCTCGGCTGCAAGGGCACCACCGGCACCGGCGCGAGCTTTTTGGAACTCTTCGGCGGCGACGCGGAGAAGGTCTACGCCCTGGAGGCGAAGATCGCGGAAAAGATGGGCTTCCGTGCCTGCATGCCCGTCTCGGGCCAGACCTACTCCCGCAAGGTGGATTACCAGGTGCTCTCCGTCCTCTCCGGCATCGCCCAGAGCCTGCATAAGGCCGCCACGGACCTGAGGCTCATGGCCCACATGAAGGAGTTCGACGAGCCCTTCGAGGCGGAGCAGGTCGGCTCCTCCGCCATGGCCTACAAGCGCAACCCCATGCGCTGCGAGCGCGTCTGCTCCCTGGCACGGTACGTCATGAACACCGCCCAGAACACCGCCGACACCGCCGCCGTCCAGTGGCTCGAGCGCACGCTGGACGACTCCGCGAACCGGCGCATCTCCCTGCCGGAGGCCTTCCTCGCGACGGACGGCGCGCTGACCCTGCTCATAAACGTCCTCCGCGGCGGGCGCATCTACCCGAAGGTCATGGAAAAGCACCTGCGGGAGGAGATGCCCTTCATGGCCACGGAAAATATCCTCATGCACGCCGTCACCCTCGGCGGGGACCGGCAGGAGCTCCACGAGGCCATCCGCGTCCACTCCCAGGCCGCGGCGGCGAAGGTGAAGCTGGAGGGCGGCGAGAACGATCTTCTGGACCGTCTGCTGGCCGATCCCGCGTTCCGGCTGACTCCGGCGGACCTCGAAAA
>CAJOIG010000115.1 GCA_905234575.1 uncultured Oscillospiraceae bacterium | reverse complement strand
CCGAGCACCCGGGCCACCGGGGCCGTTCGGACCGGGAAGCGGGCGGCGAGGTCCGAGGTGAGATCCGAAAAGACCGCGCCGAGCCGCGCCTCCAGCGCCGCCGCCTGCCGGTCGAGCCGGTCGGTGTCCAGCGTCAGCACGAGGCTGCCGCTGCCGATTTCCTCCATGTCTATCCCTCCTTGTCTGCCAGAGAGAGGAAGGCCCGCTTCATGTCCGCGAGGAAGGCGTCCACCTCCTGCCGGGGCTTCTGCCGCGCCCGGCGGGTGAGCCATGCCGCCCGCAGCCGCCGCATTTCCGGCGTGAAGCTCCGCAGGCGCTCCGGGTCCGTCTCGGCGCGGATCGCGACGATCCGGCCGAGGGGCGTGTTCCCGTCGAGGCCGCCGAGCAGGGCCCGGAACTCTCTCCATTTCATATCCCGCAGCGCGTCCGCGAGGCGCAGCCCGTACATGGACTGGAAGCTGGCTGCGATCAGCTCCCAGTCCTCGCTCAGGTCATAGTACGGGTCCGTCATTCCCCCGCGGGAGCGTTCTCCTCCGGGTCCTCGCCCAGGGCGAGCCGCACGGCGGCCTTCAGGACCTCCAGGTAGTCGTCCATCTTGAGGTGGAGCGCCGCGAGCCGCTTCTGGTCCGCGGCGGAGAGCAGGAGGCCCATGGCCTCCCGCGCGCCGCCCACCTCGCCCTTTTCCGCGATGAGGTCCATGAGCCGCAGGACCACCTCGGCGTCCGAGCGCACCGTGAGTCTGGCGTCCCGGACGATGAGCTTCGGGTCCTCGCGGAAGCGGAGCTTTTCGGTCAGGTCGTAGGTCATGCCGGCCACCTTAGCCCGCCGGGGTGACGGTGGGCTTGCCGTTCGACTGGACCTCGAACTCCAGCGGGGCGACGCTGGTGCTGTCGGCGGAGCCGATGTTCGTGACGTTGATGACCGCGTCCGCGAAGGTCACGACGGTGCCGTCGGGGAAGGTCCACTGGAAGTCCGTCTCGGCCTCCCGGCCGTTCTTCCAGGCGAGGCCCGCGATGAAATCGCTGCCGTCATCGCCCAGGCAGCGCTTGCCGGTGATACTGATGGTGACGCCCTTGGCGGTCAGCAGGCGGCGGACCCAGCCCTCCTGCTCGAAGGGACGCCACTCCTCGACGCCGTTGTCGAAGCTGACGGAGAAGCTCTCGCAGTCCGCGATGGTCTTGAAGCTCGCCGTGGACGTGTTCGACACATCCACCTGGAACTGGTTTTCGTAGCAGGGATACACTCCGCTTGTGGTAGACATTGCAAATACCTCCATGAATCAGATCGTGAGGGATTCCCTCCGGTAATACACGTCCATGTCGAGGACGTACTCGTAAACGCCGCCCTTGTCGGTCCCGAGGGCGACGGGCTCCGGCGTGAGCAGGCGGACGCACTGGATGTGCCCGCCGCCGGGCAGGTCGATGTGCGCGGCGCAGGAGAGCGCGTCCCACAGGGCCTGCGCCGCCGCCTCGGTCTCGCGGGCGTTCTCGTTCCAGTGGAGCAGCAGCCGCACCGAGCGGACGCCGTAGCTCGAAAGCCCCAGGCCCCCGAGGGCGACCACCGGCCCGCCGGAGCGCTTGCGTCCGTAGACGCCGAGGGACTTCTGCCGCTGGTTGTCCAGGCGGCCGATGGCGTGATGCTCCGCCGGGGAGCGTTCCGCGACGAAGTCCCGGATCTCGCTGAGGGTCATCCGAAAGCCCCCTTTCTGGTCGTTTCGCCCGTCATGTGAAGATGACCTCCGTGTAGTTCACGCGGCCGTCCGGGTCCCGCGCCTTCCGGCCCCGGGCGATGGGGCGGCGCTCGCCGTGGACCTCGGCGTAGCCCGCCGCGATGACGGGCACCGCCGGGCAGATGTCCCCCGGGAAATACGCCCGCCCGGCAATGCGGACGTACTGCTGGGTCTCCGTGCGCTCCACGCGGCCGCCGTCCTGCCAGAAGCAGGTCCCCTCGAAGGCGGCCGCGGCGGCGGGCGCGCCGTCCTCGTCCAGGGTCTCGCCGTAGATCACGAGGCGGATGGGCGTCGTGCAGACGGCCTTCGTCACCAGCGCCGGGTACTTCATGGGATCTCCCCCAGCGTCCGGTCGGTGAGGCCGGTCAGGTCGAGGAGGCTCTTCACCTCGCCGGGCAGGGCGACGCCGCCGCGCACGCAGGTCCCGGGACCGAGGCCGAAGCGGAGGGAGACGCCGTCGATGGCGTAGGCGCTCACCCCCGCGCCGAGGGCGTCGGCGTTTTCCCGGACGAAGCGCAGCAGGCGGCAGGCCGCCTCCCGAACGAGGGCCTTCCGGAAGTCGGAGAGCGCCTCGAACCCGCCCGCTGCCGGGATTCGCCCGAAGGTCAGGGCGTCGATGCGGCGGGAGACCGCCGCGAGCTCCGCCGGGGTCGGGGCCTCGTCGCCGGGATACAGGGCGGCATAGTCCGCCGCCGCGGCGTATGCCGATTCCGCCATATCACTTCACCTTGATCTTGCGGAAGGCGCCGACGGCCTTGGAGGTCTTGATGGCGAGGGCGGCGCTCATCTCCACCTCGCCGATCTTCACCGCGCCGGCGGTGGAGAAGTCGGGCAGCCAGCAGCGGATGGGGGATGCGCCCTGATAGGACACCGCGTGGACGCCGTCCAGGCCGAGGCGCACGGCATAGAGGTTCGTGGTGCCGGTGGTCTCGTCGGTGTCAATGACCGGATCGTTGGAGCCGGACTTGGTCTTCATGTCCACGAGGGGGATGCCCGCGTAGGTCTCGATCTGCTGACCGAAATCGTCGACGCTCGTCTGATACATGGACGCGCGGCGGGCGCAGGCGCGCAGCTTCGCGATCATGCGGGTGTTGCCGAGGAGGCAGGAGGGCGTGCCGTCGATGCCCATGAGGAACTCGTCCAGTATGTCGAGGAACGCCATATAGTTCTCCGTGACCGCCGCGCTGGTGGAAAGATCGATGGGCGCGTCGTCGCTGCCGCCGTTGTAGGCCGTGGACGCGCGGCGGACCGCCTTCTCGATGCCGTCGAAGGCGTTGGGGGATGTGGAGACGTCGCCGTTGATGAAGGTGTCGTTGAACAGGGCCTGAGCGGCCTTGATCTTCTGGGACTGCTGGAGCTGGATCTCGTCCACCGCGCCGCCCAGGTCCGCGATGATGCGGTCGATCTTGTAGCTGCCGCCGAAGATCTTCACGTCGGTGGTGATCTTCGAGCGGGTGACCTCCGCGGACTCATACTCGTTGTTCACCTGGCGGAAGGAGGCGGTGGGCTGGGAATACAGCCGCAGATAGGAGTAGGTCGCGGCGGCGCCGTTGCCGGTAGGGGCGACGCAGTCGTCGAAGAGAATGTGGTCCAGGATCCAGTTGCTCTTGCGGAACTCGTCGATCACGCCCGCCTGCAGGTCGTCCTGCACCTTGAGCTTCGCGTCAGCCAAAGAAACTGCCATGATAAATACTCTCCTTTTCAAATCGATTGGTTGTTTCAGCTTTCGGTGGATATTACGGTCTCACAGCCATCACCCCCTCTGCGAGTGGAGGCGGCCGGAGATGACGTCCCGCAGGGTCAGGCTGCCGCCGAGGGCCTCGGATACGCCGGAGGCCGGCGCCGCGCCGAGCGTGAAGCCCGGGACCGCCGCGGCCCGGAAGAGGAAGGGCTTCTGTTCCCGCAGGGCCTGCACCTGCTCGGCCAGGCCTGCGACGACGCCGTCCTCCTCCACCGTCAGCGCGGATCGGTCGATGAGACTGGCCGCGAGACCGACGTCGTGAGCGTCGGCCAGGGCGAGGGTCAGGGCGTTTTCCAGGGCCATCCCCCGCAGGGTGTCGGCGTGGGCCGCCTCCAGCCGTCGGTTGTTTTCCTCCAGGGCCTCCTCAAAGGCGGCGAGCGCCAGCTCCGCCTGCTCCTCCGAGAGGCCCAGCTCCATGAGCTCTTCTGTGTTCATTCCGTGTCTCCTTTCGTGTCATTCGGTCCGCTCGCGGCGGATGCGTTCCGCCTCGGCGGCCTTCTCCTCGGCGCTCCAGGTGTCGCCGTAGAGCTCCTCCACCGCCTGCTCCACGCTGATGACGCCCGCCTGCCGCGCCACGGCGACGGTCTGCACCGCGCTGCCGAAATCCGGGCTCGCGTATTCCCCGAAGCTGACGGAGGGCGTGTAGGTCCCCAGGGGGCGGCCGGCCAGCAGGTCCTCCGTCTGCAGGAGCGTGCGGGCCAGGACCGGCAGCGTGTCGCACAGGGCGTCCACGATCCGGCCGCGGACGTGCATGGTGATGTGCTCCTTCTCCCGCTGGGCCTCGGCGTTGTCGGTCTTCTTGAGGTCGATTCCGAGGCTCGCCGGGCTCATGATCCCCTGGAGCGCCAGGTCGAGGAACGCGGCGTAGCTGCCCTGGTAGGCCGCGACGGCCACCTCCGGCTGGGAGACCTCGATGCGCTCGGCGGCGCCCTCCAGGCCCGTGGTGCCGACGGCGATGAAGGCGTTGTCGAAGGGGTTCGGCGCCAGCACCCGGCCGGTGTCCGGGTCCCGGGGGAGCATGTCCTCCGGGATGTAGCGCTTGACCCGGCCCATGCGCACGGCGTCCACCCACTGGGACAGCACCTCGTCGAGGGCGTCCAGGGCGTCGGTCTTCCCGTCGAAGAGCGCTTTGCCGCGCCCGGGCCATTTTCCGGTCCCGAAGAGTACGAGGGGCACCGCGAGGAGAAGGCTTTCGTCAAAGCGCACGTCCGTCAGCTCCCGGGTGGCGGCCAGCAGCGTCCGCGGGACCTCGCGGCCCTCGGCGTCCAGCAGGCGGTAGCGCACATAGCCGTGCCCGTAGCGCTCCTCCAGGCGGTATTCCTTCCGGTCCTCCCGGTAGGGCGTGTAGAACCGCACCTCCTCCAGGCGTCCGTCGTCCTCCGTGAATTCCACCCGGTCCGCCTCATAGAAGCTCACCCGGGGCAGGGGCTCGCCGGGCCGCAGGCTCAGCTTGAAGGCGCCGTCCCCGGAGGAGAGCGCGCCCGCCACGGCCTCCCCCAGCAGGGTCGGGAACCGGCAGGCGTCCGAGATCGCCCTCCAGCGGTCCAGGACCGGGTGCCTTGCCCCCGTCTCCCCGAAGGAGATCCCGGAATAGTCCGTGGTCACGATGTCCCGGTAGCGGTCCACCACCGTGCCGGGCAGCCCGGAGTGCAGCTTCCGCACCCGGTCCTGGGGGGCGGAGGCCCAGAAGCGCGCCCGCTCCAGGTCCGAGCCCGCCGTCTGCCGGAAGAACTGCTCCAGCTCCGAGGGCTCCCCCCGGTACCACAGCTTGTTTTTGAGGACGTTCATTTCGAACGTCAGCGGCTCCCGGATGTTTACCCAGCGCTCCGGCGCCGGCGTCATGCGGCCCCAGCGCAGGGGCCAGTGTTCTCGCAGCCATCCCATTGTTTATGATCTGCTCCTTTCTGTGCCGATCTGGTTTTCATAGGGCAGCCATGCGTACTGCACGGCGTTGATCATGTGGTCGTTCCCGTCCTCGGGGGTGTTGTCCATGTCCTCCCGCCAGCTGTAGATCTCGAGCTCCCGGAGGTACACGGGGCAGCGCTCCGTCACGAAGAAGCAGGGCCCGCACCCGGGAGACAGCCAGCCGAGCTGCCGGTTCACCCGGTCGATGATCCGCTCCTTCTTCCAGGCGGG
>CAJOIG010000114.1 GCA_905234575.1 uncultured Oscillospiraceae bacterium | reverse complement strand
CACGGCAAGACCACCACCACCTCCATGTGCACCCACATCCTCATGGCGGCGGAGAAGGACCCCACCGTCATGATCGGCGGCACGCTGCCCCTCCTGCAGGCCGGGCACCGCGTCGGCCAGGGCGACACCATCATCCTGGAGGCCTGCGAGTACTACGACAGCTTCCTGTCCTTCTATCCCACCATCGCCGTCGTCCTGGATGTGGAGGCGGATCACCTCGATTACTTCAAGGATCTGGATGCCGTGAAGGCCTCGTTCCGAAAGTTCGCGTCCCTTGTTCCGGCGGAAGGCGGCACCGTCGTCGTGAACGCGGACGACGAGAACGCCATGGAGGCCGTGGCCGGACTGGATCGGCGCATCGTCACCTTCGGCCTGGGGGATACGGCGGACGTTCGGGCGGTGAATATCATTTCCAGCGGCGCCCAGACGGAGTTTGACGTCGTCCGGGATGGAGAGCTCTTCGCCCATCTCGAGCTGCGCGTCCCCGGCGTGCATAACGTGAAAAACGCCCTCGCCGCCACCGCCGCCGCCATGGAGCTCGGCATCTCCGCCACCGCCGTGAAATACGGTCTCGCGGGCTTCTCCGGCGCGAACCGACGGTTCGAGTTCAAGGGCAAGTTCAACGGCGCCGACGTCTACGACGACTACGCCCACCATCCCGGTGAGCTGAAGGCCCTTCTGGACGCCGTGGAGCCCATGGGGTACAAGCGCACCGTCGTGGTCTTCCAGCCCCATACCTACACCCGCACCGCCGCCCTGTTCGACGACTTCGTGGAGCAGCTCGGCCGCCCGGACCTCTGCTTCCTCGCGGAGATCTACGCCGCGCGGGAAAAGAACACCCTGGGCATCTCCTCGGAGGATCTGGCGAAGCGCATCCCGAACAGCCTGTTCTTCCCCTCGTTCGAGGAGCTGGAGCGGGCCCTGGCCTGGTCCGTCGCGCCGGGAGACATCGTCCTCACGGTGGGCGCTGGCGACGTCTACAAGATCGGGGAGGACCTGGTCTCCCGCGCCGAGGGGTGACGGAGCGCTTTGCCGTCCCGCGCCCGACCCTTCTGAATCCCAACGCACCGGAGTATTCTCCGGTGCGTTTTTTTCTGCGTGCTGCCTCGCTCCGACGGAAACCGTCAGTTAACATAATTATAATTATGTTAATGATTTTTCTCGGAGGTACGTCATGACGTTGTGGGGACAGGCAGGAAAGATGGGCAGGGTCTCGGCGGCGGCTCTGTGGCGCCGGCCGGAGGTGCGGACGGCGGCGAAGTGCGCGGGGTACGCCGTGCTGGGCCTTGCCGCCGGGGCCGGGGAGCTGTTTTCCGTCTGCGGCCCCTTCGGGGTCGCGGCGGCGGCGTCCGCCGGGGAGGAGCTGACGGGCCTTGCCTGCTTTGCCGGGGCTTTCGCCGGGTACATCCTCGCGGGAGGCGTCTTCGGCTCCCTGCGCTATCTTGCCACACTCTTCCTGGTGTTTACCGTCGGATTCGTGACCCGGGGCCGGAAGCTGCGGGAGCGGCGCTGGTTCATGCCCCTCATCGCGGCGGCGATGACCGCCGGGACGGGCGCGCTGGCCATGGGACCGGCCGCGGCGGGGATCCCCGTGGTCATGCGGCTGTTTCTCGAGACGGTCCTCGCCGGGGGCTGCGCGTATATGTTCAGCTTCGCCCTGACGCCGGAGGGGATCGTCAGCGAGGCGGCGGAGCTGCGCCGCAGCCTCGGCACGGCGGTGCTCGCGGCCTGCGCGCTCATGGGCCTCGCGGCGGTGGAGCTTTTCGGGACGCTGTCGGTGGGACGGTTCCTGGCCTGCCTTCTCGTGATGGCGGGGGGCTTCTGCGGGGGACCGCTGGCCGGCTGCGCCGCGGGGGCGGCCCTGGGTCTCGGCATGGACCTCGCCGCGGGCGCGGAGCTCTTTTTCTGCGCGGCGTACGCCCTGTCGGGCCTGCTGTCCGGGGCGCTGTTCCGGTACGGGCGGCTGACGTTTTCCATCTCCTTCTGCGCCGGATGCGCGGTCTCCGTCCTGCTGGGATGGAGCGGCGGCGTCCCCGTGGCAGCGCTGTACGAGAGCTTCGCGGCGTCCGTGGTCTTCCTCCTGCTGCCCCAGGCGGCCCTGACGCCGGTGGGCGCCCTGCTGCGGGTGGGCCGCGGCGAAGGAGAGTCGAGCTTCCGCCTGTATCAGTCCGACCGCCTGGACCGGCTCGCGAAGGGCTTCCGGGAGCTGTACGACGCGGCGGCCCAGCCTGCCCGGGAGTTCTCCTCCGCCGAGGACATGACCGCGGTCTTTGACCGCGCGGCGGACGCGGTGTGCCATGCCTGCGCCGGGAAGGACCGCTGCTGGCGGGAGGAGCAGAGCGAGACCGTCGCGTGCCTTGCCTCCATGGCGGAGGGGATGGTCCGGCGGGGCACGGTGTCGGTGGGGGATCTCCCGGCGGCGTTCCGGCAGAAATGCGCCGCGCCGGAGGGCTTCGTCAGCGCGGTGAACGGCGAGCTCCGGGGGCACATGTACCGTCGGCAGTATGAGGCCCGCCTGCGGGAGGGCCGGGCGGCGGCCTACGGGCAGTTCCTCGACATGGCGGAGGTCATGGCGGGCGCGGCCCGGGAGCTCTCGGGCGCGGCGGGTCCGGATCCGCAGGCGGAGCGAAAGCTCATCCGGTATCTCAAGGCCCGGGAGCTGGACGGGACCTGCGCGGCCTTCCGGGACGGCCGGGGACGGCTGCACGCCGCCATCGAGGGGGCGGACATCGAGGTGCTGGCCCAGGAGCCCGCGTACCTCGAGAAGCTCTCCGCGGCCGTGGGCGTGCGGCTGTGCCGGGTGAGTCTCGGGGAGAGGGGCCGGGTGCTGCTTCGGCAGGCGGAGCCCCTGGCTGTCTCCGTGGGCATCGCCTGCATGAAAAAGGAGGGGGAGTCTGTCTCCGGCGACCGGGGGACGTACTTCAAAACGGACGCGGGGCTTCTTTGCGTCATCCTCTCGGACGGCATGGGCACCGGCGAGGCCGCGGCGGGGGAGAGCGCCCGCGCCGTCGCGATCCTCGAGGAGCTCCTCCGGGCGGGCACGGAGCCCATGACCGCCATGCGGCTGCTGAACTCCGCCGTGCTGCTGCGAAACGGCGACGCCTGGGGCTACGCTACGGTGGACCTCTGCTGCGTGGACCTGTTCACGGGCGAGGCGTGCTTCTACAAATACGGTGCGGCCCCGTCCTATGTCCGGACCGGGCGGACGATCCGCCGGGTGAAGTGCGGCTCCCTGGCCGCGGGGATGCTGGCGGGGGACGATGGTTCGCCGGATACGGTGCGAATGAAGCTGCGGCCGGGAAATCTGGCCCTCATCGCCTCGGACGGCGTGTTCGCGGAGAACGACGACCGCTGGCTGCGGCAGCTTCTGTCGAACGCCGACGGACTGGAGACGAAGGAGCTGGCCCGCCAGACCCTCCGGGCGGCGGCAGCCCGGTTCGGGAGCGCGGACGACATGACGGCGCTCGCCCTGCGCGTCGAGGTGCGGCAGTGAGCGTCCCCGGGGAAAAGCTGCCACGGCTGCATAATTCCGGCAGGATCGGTCCATACTGGAAGAAAAGCGGGGCGGGCGGCCTGTATCTCCGGGGAACGGGGCGGTACGTCGTCGTGGTGCGCTCGCCCGACCCGCGGCTTTTCGAGGAGGCGATCTTTGTTTTGAAGGAGGACTATGTCCGCGCCCGCGGCGCGGAGCAGGTGCTGGAGGAGGCAAGGCGCGCGGCGGAGGCGTATCTCAGGCGCAGCGGCGCGTCTCCGCGCCCGCGCCGATGGCTCTGGGGCGTCGCCGCGGGGGCGTCGGCCCTGACCGCGGCTGCCGTGTGGCTCGCCCTGCGCCTGCTCGTCTGAGGCGGGATCGCTTCCCGTTCGTTTCGGAACGCACCGTTTTGGAACGAACGGGATTTTTTTATTGCAAATGCGGGATGGGAATAGTAATATAAGAATATGGATATAATGCTGATTTTTGAGCAGACGCTGGTGATGCTTCTGCTGCTCATTGCGGGCGTGATCTCCGCCAAGGCCGGAGTGATGGACGGAGAGACGACCCGCCGCTTTACGAGCTTCAACCTCCTGATTCCCCAGTCCTGCATGATCCTCGGCAGCATCCTGGGGGCGGACCTGGACCTCTCCGTCGGCCGCGTGTTCGGCGTCCTCGGCACGGGCTTTCTGATGTACGCAATCCTGGTGGCGGTGGGTATGCTGGTGCCGCTGCTCTATCGCTGCAAGCCCACGGACCGGGGCATCTACAGCTTCATGACCATCTTCGGGAACGTGGGCTTCATGGGCATCCCCGTGGCGAAGGCCCTGTTTGGCGACGCCGCGGGCCTTTACGCCGCGCTTCTGAACATCCCCTTCAACCTCCTGGCCTACACCTTCGGCATCGCCCTGCTGAGCAGCAAGGGGAACAAGGAGCACATCAACTGGCGGCTTCTTCTGAACGTCCCCCTCATCGTGTCGGCGCTCTGTATCGTGCTGCTGTGCTTCCATGTGAAGCTCGGCGGGCCCCTGGGCCGGGCGGTGGATATGCTGGGGGACATGATCCTCCCGAGCTCCATGGTCATCATCGGCGCGTCCCTCGGCCAGCAGAAGCTGAAGGATGTGTTCGGGGACTGGCATGTGTACGCCTTCGCCCCCATGCGCCTTGTCGTCGTGCCCATCATCCTCTGGGCGGTCATGCACCTCTTCGTGAAGGATTCCGTCTTCCTGGGGACAATGGTCCTGCAGGGGGCGATGCCTGTGGCGGCCTTCGCGACGATGCTCTCCATCGAATACGGCGGAAACGTGCAGATGGCGTCAAAGACGGTCTTCGTCACGACGGTCCTCTCCGTGGTCACGATCCCCCTGGTGGTGGGACTCCTGCCGCTGTAAGGGAGGCGCGAAATGGACCTTTGCGACTATAAGCAGATCCAGGCGCTCCTGGCGGAAACGGACGGCTTTCGCTTTTCCAAGGCCAAGGGCCAGAACTTCCTCATTGCTCCCTGGGTGCCGGAACGCATCGCGGACGAGTGCGGCGCGGACAAGGCTTCCGGCGTCGTGGAGATCGGGCCCGGCGTCGGCTGCCTGACGGAGCAGCTCGCCCGGCGGGCGGCGAAGGTCGTGTCCTACGAGGTCGACGAGCTCCTGCGTCCCGTCCTTGCCCGGACCCTCGCCCCCTATGACAATGTCGAGGTGGTCTTCCGGGACGCGCTGCGGGCAGACCTCGCGGCGGAGGTATCCAGCAGCTTTCCCGGTCTGCGTCCCCTCCTGTGCGCGAACCTGCCCTACAACATCACGACCCCGGTCCTGACGCACATTTACGAGTCCCGCTGCTTTGAGACCGTCACCGTGATGGTGCAGAAGGAGGTGGCGGACCGACTGTGCGCCCACGCCGGGCAGAAGGATTACGGCGCGTTTACCCTGCTGACGCAGTGGTACGCCGAGCCGGAGCTTCTCTTCACCGTCGGCCCGGAGTGCTTCACACCCCGTCCGAAGGTCCACAGCGCGGTGGTGCGCCTGATCATGCGGAAGGAGCCGCCGATCGACGCGGACGAGAAGGCCCTGTTCCGGGTCGTCCGCGCGGCCTTCAATCAGCGCCGCAAGACGCTGGTGAACGCGCTGGACGGCGTCTGCGGCAAGGA
>CAJOIG010000113.1 GCA_905234575.1 uncultured Oscillospiraceae bacterium | reverse complement strand
AGGCGATGCCGTCCTCATAGATGTGGATGCACTCCAGGAAGTAGGCGAACAGGACGCGGTTGACGATGAAGCCGGGGGCGTCCTTGACCTTGACGGAGACCTTCTTCAGGCCGTTGTCGCAGAAGTCCTTGACGGCCTCGTAGGTGGCGTCGGAGGTCTTCTCGCCGTTGATGATCTCCACGAGCTTCATGAGGGGCACGGGGTTGAAGAAGTGCATGCCGATGAAGCGCTCGGGGGTCTTCAGCACGGAGGCGATCTCGGTGATGGAGATGGAGCTGGTGTTGGTGGCGAGGATGGCGTCGGGCCTGCAGGTGGCCTCGAGCTTCACGAAGGTGTCCTTCTTGAGCTGGGGATCCTCGGAGATGGCCTCGATGACGAGGTCGGCGGCGGCGATGTCGTCCCAGTTGGAGGTGCCGGTGATGCGGGCCTTGGCGGCGTCGGCCTGGACCTGCGCGGCAGCGGCCTGCTCCTCGTTGATCTTGCCCTTCTCGAGGTTCTTCTTGATCTGCTTGTCGTAAGCGGCGCCGATCTTCGCGACGGCGGCGGCGACCTTCTCGGCGTTGCGGCCCCAGAGGATGACCTCAAAGCCGCAGTTGGCAGCGTGCTGGGTGATGCTGGAGCCCATGGAGCCCTGGCCGAGAACGGCGATCTTCTGAATCATTGGTAGTTTCCTCCTGTAATGTATTTTATATGAATGGGATGTGCGGACTTAGTTGTTGGTGTACTGGGGGGGACGCTTCTCGCCGAAGGCGGTCATGCCCTCGCGCTGGTCGTGGGTGTTGAACAGCAGCGCGAACTCGGCGGTCTCCATGAGCTTGCCCTGCTGGGCGTTCACGTTCACCGCGTCGTAGATGACCTTCTTGACGCTCTCGAGGGCGCGGGCGGGCTTCGTGCAGAGCAGCTTCGCCACCTCCACGGCCTTGCCGTAGATGGCGTCGTACTCAGCCTTCTGCGCGGCGGCCTCGGCCTCCTTGGAGGCCTTCTTGGCGGCCTCGAGGGAGGTCTCGTCGCCGAGCTTCTTCGCGGCCTTCACGGCGGCCTTCGCGGCCTTCGCGGCGATGTCCAGGGCCTCGTCGCCCTTGACGAACCAGTTCAGAAGGCCGAGGCGGTACGCCTCCTCGCCGGGGACCATGGTGTTCAGCATGGAGAGCTCCTTGGCCTTGGCGGGACCGACGATGTGGGCGGCGCGGATCATGCCGTTCGCGCCGGGGATGATGCCGAGCCCGGACTCGGGGAAGGAGACGGTGGTGCGGGGACCGCCGACGCGGAAGTCGCAGGCCAGGGCGAGCTCAAAGCCGCCGCCGAAGGCGAAGCCGCCCACGGCCGCGATGGTGGGGATGGGCATCTGCTCGAGAAGCTCGTTGATGTCCTTCGCGAGCTGGCAGATGTCGCGGGCCTGGCGCGGGGTGACCTCCAGCATCTCCTTGAGGTCGGCGCCGGCGGCGAAGGCGCGCTCGGAGCCGGTCATGATGAGCACGCGCACGGAGGGGTCCTTGCGGATCTCCTGGATGGCGGACATCATGTCGCGGTTGATCTCGCCGCAGAGGGCGTTGAGGGCCTTGGGCCGGTGCAGGGTGATGGTGGCAATGCCGTCCTCGGTCACGTCGAGGATGGCGTTCTCGTAATCAATGTGCATAGGACTCACCTCTTATTCCGCAGGAATGGACTGACCGCCGTCGCAGAGGATGTAAGTGCCGGTCATATAGCCGAAGCTGTCGGAGCACATGGCCAGGACGGGGCCCGCGATCTCCTCGATGGTGCCAAGACGGCGCACGGAGGTGGCCTTGGCCTGCTGCTTGTAGTAGGCGGTCTCCTCGCCGTTCTCGTCGATGAAGAACTTCTCGTTCAGCGGGGTGACGACGTAGCCCGGGCAGATGCAGTTGCAGGTGATGTTCTCGCGGCCGAAGTTGTTCGCCATGGTGCGGGCGAGGCTCAGGCAGGCGGCCTTGGACGCGCCGTAGGCCACGACGCCCTTGCCGCCGATGAGGCCGCCGACGGAGGCGGTGATGATGATGCGGCCGCCCTTCTTGCCGTTCGTGGCATTCTGCTTGATCATCTGGCGGGCCGCGGCCTGGCAGAACATGAAGGTGCCGGTAAGGTTCGTCGCGATGACCTTCTCGAAGTCGGAGACGGTGTACTCGGGACGGCCCTCGCGGGTCTCCACGATGAGGGCGGTGGGGCCGGAGATGCCGGCGTTGTTGATGAGGATGTTCAGCTCGCCGAATTCCTTGACGGTCTCGTCGATGACCATCTGCACCTGGTCCATGCGGGAGGAGTCGGCGGGGATGCCGAGGGCGCGGCCGCCCTTACAGTAGTTCTCGTTGAGGTCGGCCACCGCGTCCTCCACCTTGGCGGCGGTGCGGGCGGTGATGACCACGTTGCAGCCATAGGCTGCCAGCGCGCAGGCCATGCCGAAGCCCAGGCCCTGGGTGCCGCCGGTGATGATGGCGGTCTTGCCGGTCAGGTCAAAGGACGGAATGCCCATTTTGCGGTTCATGTGTGCCATTGACGTCGTTCTCCTTCTGATTCTGTTGACAAATAACAAACCTCAAGGGCGGGGAAGATCCCCGCCTTTGAGATATGTCGTATAAGGGTCAGGCCTTCTTCGCCTTGAGGGCGTCGAAGCGGGCCAGCATGGCGCGCGGGGTGTTGGTGGCGCGCTCATAGCGCGGGCACTCCTCGTAGCCGGGCAGGCCGGCGAGGTACTTCGCGATCTTCTTGAGCTCCTCGAGATCGTAGCGGCTCATGAGGGTGATCTCCTCCATGAGCGGGGAGCCGCCGCCGTGGACGCCGGCGACCGCCTGGGCGCCCTCAAAGGCGTCGCAGAGCTTGTCTTCCATCATGCGCATGACGCGATGGGTCTCCTCGGCGGTGTAGGCCGGGTTGCGGACGATGTACTTGTTGCAGAGCTCGCCGACGTTGTCCTCTTCCATGTAGAAGTTCTCCTCGGTCGGCAGGGAGGCGCAGACGCCGCCGCAGAGGTCGGCGAGGATCTCATACTCATGGTAGATGTTGTGACCGGCAAGACGGCGGCCGGCGTTCGTGAGGATCTCGTCGGGGACGCCGGAGGGGAACTCCACGGCGCGGTGCGCGGACTGCTGGCCGGCGGCGAAGACGAGCTCGGCGGTCTGGATGATGTCGCAGAGCTTGGAGCGGACGTGCGCTTCCTTCGCGATGTCGTTCACGTCGGCGACGAGCGCGGCCTGGGAGGCAATGACCTCGGAGACGGCGGTCTTGCAGCCGGTGTAGCTGTGGCGGTGATAGTGGGCGAACATCAGAGCGAGGTAGCCGGCGTAGCGGCAGACGTCCTCGTGGTCGCGGCCGCACATGAACACGCGCTCATAGGGAACGAACACGTCGTCGAACACGGTCAGGGACTCGACGTCGCCGATGTGGGCCCAGGGAGCGTCGATGTGCTTGCGCTTGTGGTGCAGGCCGGGCAGGGCCATGAGCTTCAGGCCGGGCCAGTCGGCGGGCAGGGCGAAGGCAACGGCGTAGTCGGAGTCGTCCGGGCTCATGAACTTCGTGGGGTTCACGATGATCTCGTCGACGTAGGGGGCGTTGGAGTTGCAGATCTTCGCGCCGCGGACGATGATGCCCTTGCAGGGCTTGCCGTCCAGGCCGGTGCCGTCCACGTCGGTCTTGACCACGTGCACGAACTGGTCGGGGTCGGGCTGCATGTGGGCGCGCTTATAGTTGCGGGAGCCCTTGACGTCGGTCTGGGCGCAGTTGCAGACGAGGTCGTTCTTCTGGCAGTAGGCGATGTACTTCAGCAGGCGCTGATGATACTCGGTACCGCAGGCGGCGTCGCAGTCGAAGGTGACGGAATACAGGGCGTTCATGGCGTCCGTGCCCATGCAGCGCTGCATGCAGCCGCCGACGCGGTGGCAGATGAGGCGGGTCATGAGCTGCTTCTTGAGCAGGTCCTCCTTGCTGCCGTGGATGTGGGTGCAGCGGTTGACGATCGCGCCCTCCATGCCGGGGATCTTGGACTCGGCGAGGCAGACGTCGGCGTAGCGGGGGTCGTTCGCGGTGTCATAGCACTGCTTCATGACGTAGGTGCCGCCGACGATCCAGTCGGCCAGGTCGCGCTCGGCACCCTCCTTGCCGTTGGAGCGGTCGATCTTCTTGCCGTGCAGATACACGTTGGGCTTCATCTTGAGCAGGCGCTCTTTGTACTGCTCGTAGGTTCCGACATAATTTGCAGCCATTCTTTTCTTCTCCTGTCTGTATTATAAATTGATTTTTGGGAACGGGATCATTTCTTCGCGGCCTTGGCGGCGTCGAACTTCGCCAGCATGGCGCGCGGGGTCTGGACGGCGCGCTCGTAGCGCGGGCACTCCTCGTAGCCGGGCAGACCGGCGAGGTACTTGGCGATCTTCTTGAGCTCCTCGAGATCGTAGCGGCTCATGAGGGTGATCTCCTCCATGAGCGGGGAGCCGCCGCCGTGCACGCCGGCGACCGCCTGGGCGCCCTCGAACGGGTCGCAGAGCTTCGTCTCGAGCATACGCATGACGCGGTGGGTGTCCTCCGCTGAGTAGGCCGGGTTGCGGACGATGTACTTGTTGCACAGCGCGCCGACGTTGTCCTCTTCCATGAAGAAGTTCTCCTCGGTCGGGAGGGAGGCGCACACGCCGCCGCAGAGGTCGGCGAGGATCTCGTACTCGTGATAGATGTTGTGGCCCGCGATGCGGCGACCGGCATTGGTGAGGATGCCGGAGGGGAACTCCACGGCGCGGTGCGCGGACTGCTGGCCGGCGGCGAAGACGAGCTCGGCGGTCTGGATGATGTCGCAGAGCTTGGAGCGGACGTGGCTCTCCTTCGCGATGTCGTTCACATCGGCGACGAGCGCGGCCTGCGAGGCGATGACCTCGCTGACGGCGGTCTTGCAGCCGGTGTAGCTGTGGCGGTGATAGTGCGCGAACATCAGGGCGAGATAACCGGCGTAGCGGCAGACGCCCTCGTTGTCGCGGCCGCACATGAACACGCGCTCATAGGGGACGAACACGTCGTCGAACACGGTGAGGGACTCCACGTCGCCGATCTTGGCCCAGGGAGCGTCGAGGAACTTGCGCTTGTGGTGCTGTCCGGGCAGGGCCATGAGCTTGATGCCGGGCCAGTCGGCGGGCAGGGCGAAGGCGACGGCGTAGTCGCTGTCGTCCGGGCTCATGAACTTCGTGGGCAGGGCGATGATCTCGTCGACGTAGGGGGCGCAGGAGTTGCAGATCTTGGCGCCGCGGACGATGATGCCCTTGCAGGGCTTCCCGTCCAGGCCGACGCCGTCCACGTCCTTCTCCACGACATGGAAGAACTGGTCGGGGTCGGGCTGCATGTGGGCGCGCTTGTACTTGGGGTTGCGGGAGCCCTTCACGTCGGTCTGGGCGCAGTTGCAGATGAGGTCGTTCTTCTGGCAGTAGGCGATGTACTTCAAAAGACGCTGGTGGTACTCGGTGCCGCAGGCCTCGTCGCAGTCGTAGGTGACGGAGTAGAGGGCGTTCAGAGCGTCGGAGCCCATGCAGCGCTGCATGCAGCCGCCGACGCGGTGGCAGATGAGGCGGGTCATGAGCTGCTTCTTCAGCAGGTCCTCCCGGCTGTGATGGATGTTGGTGGAGCGGTTGATGAGCGCGCCCTCCATGCCGGGAATGTTGGACTCGGCGATGCAGACGTCGGCATAGCGGGGGTCGTTCGCGGTGTCGTAGCACTGCTTCATGACGTAGGTGCCGCCGACGATCCAGTCGGCCAGGTCGCGCTCGGCGCCCTGCTTGCCGTTCGAGCGGTCCACCTTCTTGCCGTGCAGGTAGACGTTCGGCTTCATGGCCAGCAGGCGGGCCTTGTACTGCTCGTAGGTGCCAATGTATTTCTCGGGCATCGGGATCTTCCTCCTGAAAGAATAATGAGAGTGAGCGTTCCGTTACCGGGCGCAAAAAGCCCGGTCCATAGCGCTGCAGGTGCGAAGCAAAAAATCAGTTGATGGTCATGCCGCCGTCCACGGGGATGAGGACGCCGGTGACGTAGCCCGCCGCGTCGGAGGCGAGGAAGGCGATGACGGAGGCGATCTCCTCGGGCTGCGCGTAGCGGCGGACGGAGATCATGCGGGTGACGGCGGCGACGTTCTTCTCGTCGGCCATGACGTCCTTCGTCATGTCGGTGAGGACGTAGCCGGGAGCGACGGAGTTGCAGAGGATGCCGAAGCGGGCAAGCTCGTTCGCCATGATGCGGGTCAGGTGGGCGACGGCGGCCTTGCAGGCGCCGTAGACGGTGTCGCCGATGGGGGCCTTGATGCCGGCGGCGGAGGCGAGGTTGATGATGCGGTAGGGGTTCTCGGCGCCCTCGCGGCCCTGGGCCTTCATCTGCCGGGCGGCGAGCTGGCTCATGAAGTACAGGCCCTTCAGGTCCGCGTCGATGTAGTTGTCGAAGTACTGCTCGTCCATGTCGATCATCTTCTTGGGCTGGCCGCCGAGGCCGGCGTTGTTCACCAGGATGTCGACCCGGCCGAATTTCTCGACGGTCTTGGCGATGAGGGCCTCGCGGTCCTCGGCCTTCGTGACCTCGCAGGCGACGCCGAGAGCCTCGATGCCGTCGGCGGCGAGCTCTGCCACGGCCTGGTCGCAGGCGGGCTGCTTGCGTCCGGTGACGACGACCTTCGCGCCGAGCTTGCCCATGGCGACGGCGATAGCGCGGCCGATGCCGCGGGTGGAGCCGGTGATGATGGCGACCTTGCCGGTCAGTTCATAGCTGGGGAGATTCATGGCTGTGTACCTCGTTTCCCATTTAATTATTTTTATACATTTGTATGATACCAGAGAATTGCAATTTGCACAAGTGACAAATATTATCAATTAGTCAGCTAATCATTGTACAGATTGTACCATGCCGGGCCGTGATTTGCAACCGTCTGTGCGCTAATTATTTTATCGACAATGGGTGGTCAAGGCCTCGCCGGCTGTGGTATAATGACGGAAAATGGATTATGGAAACCGGGAGGTCGATTCGATGGAGCTCAGGGAACAGTCGCTGACCGCGTTCGCGGCCCGTCTGGCGTCGAAGGACGCTGTGCCGGGCGGCGGCGGCGCCTCGGCGCTCACGGGCGCGCTCGCGGCGGCGCTCGGCGCGATGGTGGGGAACCTCACCGTCGGCAAGAAGAAATACGCCGAGGTGGAGCAGGAGATGCTCGTGCTGACGGAGCGGGCGGAGAGCCTCTCCCGGAAGCTCCTGCGGGCGGTGGACGAGGACGCCGCGGCTTTTGAGCCGCTCAGCCGGGCCTATTCCCTGCCGAAGGACGCGCCGGATCGGGACGATGTCCTGGAGGCGTGCCTGCGCCGCGCGGCGGACGCGCCCATGCGGATCCTGCGCCTGTGCTGCGAGGTCATCGAGCTCCAGGAGCAGTTCGCGGCGAAGGGGTCCGTCATGATGGCATCGGACGCCGCCACCGGCGCGGTGCTGGCCTGGGGCGCGATGTACGGCGCGGCGATCAACGTGAAGGTGAACACGAAGCTCATGCAGCGCCGGGACTACGCGGACGAAGTGAACCGCGAGGTGGACACGCTGGTGGACGAGTACTGGAAGCGGGCCGAGAAGGTCTACGAGGAGATCTACAGGAGGTATTGCTGAGATGGCGGAGCTGTGGAAGGGCGCGCCGGCGGCGAAGGCGCTGACCGAGAAGACGGCCGCACGGGCGGCGGTCCTGCGGGACCGGGGGATCGCACCGACGCTGGCTCTCGTGCGCGTGGGCGCGCGGGAGGACGATCTAGCCTATGAGCGGGCCGCGGTGAAGCGCTGCCAGAGCTGCGGCGTGGAGACGCGCTCCGTCGTCCTGCCGGAGACGGCGTCCACGGCGGAGCTGATCGCCGTATTGCGGGAGCTGAACGGGGACGGCAGCGTCCACGGCGTGCTGCTGTTCCGGCCCCTGCCGGGGCACATCGACGACGAGGCTGTGCGCCGGGCCCAGGCCCCGGAGAAGGACGTGGACGGCGTGACGGACGGGTCCCTCGCCGGGGTGTTCGCCGGGACGGGGACGGGCTTTGCCCCCTGCACGGCGGAGGCGGTGGTGGTGCTCCTGCGGCATTACGGCGTAAAGCTCGACGGTGCGAACGCCGTGGTGGCGGGCCGGTCCCTGGTGGTGGGGCGCCCGCTGTCGATGCTGCTGCTGGCCGCCGGGGCGACGGTGACGGTCTGCCACAGCCATACCCGAGACCTCGCTTCCGTCACCCGGGGGGCAGACATCGTGGTCGCGGCGGTGGGAAAGCGGGGCTTCTTTGGAACCGAGCATTTTGCGCCGGGCCAGGCGGTGGCGGACGTGGGCATCCACGCCGCCGGGGACGGGTCCCTCTGCGGAGACGTGCGCACCGGCGAGGCCGCGGCGGTCGTCGCCGGGATCACGCCGGTCCCGGGCGGCGTCGGCGCGGTGACGACGGCCGTCCTCGCCTCTCATGTGGTCGAGGCCGCGGAGCGCAGCGCCTGATAAAAAGGCGATAAAGGACAAAAAAAGCCTCTCGCCGTCCCCTCTCCGGGGCAGCGGGAGGCCGTATCACTCGCCGCGGGCTTCGGCCAGGATGTCCTTGAGCTCCTTGACGTCCGTCACGTCGCTGAGCACCTGCCGGATCTCCTGGTCGTTTTTTCCGAGGCTGTACAGCTTCCGGGCAACGGTCACATAGGCCATGTGCATGCCGTCGAGCAGGCCCCGCCCGTACTGGACCACCGCCTGCCGGGACCCGTGCTTCAGCCCGAGCTGGGCGACGAATTTCTCCACATCGCGGTCGTTTCTCATGCGCCGCACCCCTTCCGGTCGTTCTCTGTCCATCGTAGCACACTTCCGTGAAAAAATCCACAGAAAAAACGAAGTCCCGCCGACGGATCTCTGTCCGTCGGCGGGAAAAAACGTTTTGGGGTCAGCCCTGGAAATCCTCGTAGGGCGTCGCGCCGTAGGCGAAGGCGAACACGCCGAAGACCGTCCCGTCGAGCATGCCGGGATAGTCCTCCTCCTTCGCCTCGTCGAGCTCCATGATGACCCGGTCGGCGATGTCCGCGATCTGGTCGTCCACGAGACCCTTCAGGTATGCGATCCAGGCGTCCCAGCGGCTCTCGCCGGACGCCTCGCCGGAGGCGGCGGGAGCGGCGGAGCCGCCCTCGTACAGGGCCTTTGCGGCGGCGATGATGGCGTCGTCCACGAAGTCGGAGCCCTCCATGATCCACTGGCCGTTCTGGATGACGCACTCGATGAGCTTCTGGGTGTCGGGGATGTAGATGGACACCGCGCCGTCGCTGACCGCGAGCTCCACGGAGGAGAAGGGCAGGGTCATGCCGTCGCCCACCTCCACGGGGAAGGGCTCGAAGGAATCGGTCGCCTCGAAGGCGGGCGCGGCGGCTTCGGCGGAGGCCGCGGCGAGCTGGGCGGCCTCGCCGATGACGGGGGCCTTCATCTCCGCGTCGCCCGCGGGACGGGCGGGAGCCGCGCCGGCGGAGAGGACGATCGCGCCGGTGTAGGTGCCCGGCTCGATGGGGGTCTCCTTGCCGTTCACGGTCATGGTCACGCCCATGCCCAGGATGCTGGAGCTCTCGTCGATGGTGAGGGAGGCGAGGTAGTTGTCGCCGGTGACCATCCACTTCGCGCCGTTCTGCATGGTGAGGGAGACGGGGTTGTTCACGGTGGGGGCGGGCTCGGCGTTCACGCGCAGGTACAGGGTGTAGTCGTACACGCCGTTCGCGCCGTCCCGGGTGCCGGTGTAGGAGTCGCAGGCAAACTCGGTCTGGTCGTAGGGAGCGCCGTCGGGATCGACGTGATAGCTCCAGGCGGAGGAGATGGCGCCGTCGATCTCGGTGTTGTCGAGGGTGACCACGAGGCCCACGCCGTCGTCGTTGGCGGCGTTATAGATGTTGCCCTGGATGTGGGAGTCGGCGATGCTCAGGTCGCAGGCGTCCTTGTCGGGCTCGCCGGAGGCGGCCTCGCAGGTCAGGTACTCGTCGTAGGTGAGGTCGGTGATGGTGTTCGAGGTGTTGCCGGGGCCGCCGGCGTTGTCGTCGGAGTTCACCTGGAGGTAGAGGATGTCGCTGCCGTTTCCGGCCAGGGCGACGTCCACGTTGTCGAGGGTCACGCTGGTGGTGTAGGTGCCCTTGAGCTGGGTGACGGCGAAGATGTCCTGGATGTCGAAGCTGGAGTCGGAGACGTTCAGGGTGCCATGGCCGGAGGTGCCGCCGCCGGAGTGGCTCATGAAGCCGATGCGGCCGGACCAGCCGTAGCTGTTCTCCGCCATGGTGACGGTACCGGTGGTGATGATGCCGAGGTAGTCGGGAGAGTACCAGGCGGAGCCGTAGGCGTAGTCGTTCACGCCGGCGTCGGCGTAGGCGATGTAGCCGGAGGTCTCGCCGTAGCG
>CAJOIG010000112.1 GCA_905234575.1 uncultured Oscillospiraceae bacterium | reverse complement strand
TTTTGAGAATTCTCACCTATATGGATGCAGAAAAATCGGATTTGGGTGCAGGGGTTGGTTTTTTATGCGAAAAGGGATGGCCTTGGGCCATCCCTTTTTCGTCCGGTTCTTCGGTTGTTTTGGTCGGATCAGTGGTTCTTGCCGGCCATGCGCAGGTGGCTCGTGGAGACGTCAAGCGCGTCCTTGGCGGCGGAGAGCCAGTCATTGTACTCCTCGGCGCGCTTGGCGCTGTCGGCGATCTCCTGGGCGTAGGTCATGGCGTCCGTTCCGACGAAGTAGACCACGTGCGTGCCGGTGTAGTTGGAGCCCTCGTAGGAGAGGATCTCGGTGTCGCCGGGCTGGCGGGCCTCGTCGAAGATCCAGGTGTCGATGGGCTCGACCATCTGTCCCTTCGCGACGGTCTCATACAGGCCGCCGGTGGTGTTGGAGCCGCCGTCGTCGGACTCGGTGTTCGCGAGCTCCGCGAAGCTGTCCTCGGTGGCGTCGCCGGCGAGCCAGGCATCATACACGCCCTGGGCGGCCGCTGCGGCCTCGGCGATCTCTGTCTCGGAGAAGGAGCCGTCGCCGTCCGCGTCCACGGCATTTTTGAGGATGTGGCGGAAGCTGACGGGGTGGTAGTCGTTGGTGTCGCGGCCGAGGAACATCACGACGTAGGTGATGGCGTTCGTCTCGTCCGTGAAGGAGGCGGCATCGCCGGGCTGACGGGCGGCGTCCAGGAGCCAGGCGGCGTAGGTCTCGTTGAGGTCGCCGCCGGCGGTGGAGGTGGAGGTGATCTCCGCGGAATAGGTCTCCTCGATGTAGTTGTGGAAGGCCTCCTCGTCGGCGCCGTTCACCGCGGCGACGGCGGCGTCGGCGTCGGCCGTGCCGTCATAGTCGGCGTAGTAGGCGAAGCGGATGGTGTCGTATTCGTCCGCGTGCTCGGCGTAGTAGGCGGCGAGGTCCTCGGCGCTGTACTCATAGCCGTCGTGGACGGACTGGGAGTAGGCGGAGGCGACGTAGGTGCGGTAGAGCTCGGTGCGGATTGTGTCCATATCGACGCCCGTGCCGTAGTTCAGGTTGATGTACTGCTGGAGGCTCGAATAGCCCAGGTCCGCCCAGTGCTCCTCGATCTCGTGGATGGTGCTTTCGTAGGCGGCCTGGTCCTCTTCGGACAGGGTGAAGCCCGCGGCCTCGGCCGCGTCGTTCAGGACCTGGATCTCGGTCATGCTGTCCACGGCGGAGTCCAGGAAGTACTGCCGCCAGGTCATGTCCTCGGAGTACATCTGGTCGGCCAGGGAGGTCTGGGGATCGAAGAAGAGACCATAGGAGATGTACTGGCTGTAGGCGTTGTAGAAGGACATGTAGCTGCTCGAATAGTAGTAGTTGAGCTGGGCGACGGAGTATTCCTTCCCGCCGATGGTGACGGCGGTGGTGTGCCGGGAGGGGAAGGTGGAGTTGTAGATGAAGATGAAGGCGAAAACGATCACCAGAGCGACCGCCACGATGGTGTAGGTGATGTTCGACTTGCGGCGCTTCTTCGCCGCTTCCGCCGCGGCGATGGAACGCTTGTCCGTACCCGCCTCGATCTGCTGCTTGCGGAGGATCTTGTCTTTGGATGCACTCATGATGGAATCTTCCTTCTTTGAATATAATTCAACTTGGCTATTATAATACAAGTCTTGCGTCGATGCAAGCCTTTCCCGCAGATTTGCCCCGGCGGCGGGAAATCCGCCGGATGCGCGCTTGAAAACCGGGGGAAGGTCATGTATAATAAACGATAAGAAAAAATCGCGCGTTTGCCGCGAGAAAACGGAGAACGATATGCCCCTTACCGATACCGATAAAAACCTGCGCCTCGCCGTCCTGATCGACGCCGACAACGCCCCCCGGGACTGCCTCGGCGGCATCATGGAGGAGGTCGCGATCTACGGCACGCCCAACACCAAGCGCGCCTACGGCGACTGGTCCAGCTCCAACCTCTCCGGCTGGAAGCAGACCCTGCTGGACAACTCCGTCACGGCGGTGCAGCAGTTCGCCTACACCAAGGGCAAAAACTCCACGGATTCCGCCATGATCATCGACGCCATGGACATCCTCTACGCCGGGAACACGGACGGCTTCGTGCTGGTGTCGTCGGACTCGGACTTCACCGGCCTTGCCCGCCGCCTGCGCGAGAGCGGCCTGTTCGTTATCGGCATCGGCGAGCAGAAGACGCCGAAGCCCCTCATCTCCGCCTGCAACAAGTTCATCTACATCGAGGTCATCCGCGAGCGGACCAAGAAGGCCGAAAAGGCCCCCTCGAAAAAGCCCGCCGCCAAGACGGCCGTGAAAAAGCCGACCGCGAAGAAGACCCCCGAGCCCGAGCCGGAGACGGTCAAGGCCGCGCCCTCGGAGCCGAAGCGCATCCCCGAGAGCGTCGTCTGGCTCATCGCGGATTCCATCCTGGACCTGGCCGAGAACGCGGAGGACGATTACGTGTCCCTCGGCTCCGTGGGCCAGCTCATCCAGAAAAAGCGCCCGGACTTCGACACCCGCAGCTACGGCTTCTCCAAGCTCTCCGGCATGGTGAAGGCCATCGACCGCTTCGAGGTCCTGGAGCGGGAGGACAAGAACGATCCACGCTCGAAAAACGTCTATATCCGCGACCTGGAGATGTGACGAACCCGCCGACCCGGGACGGAGGCCCAGCGCCTCCGTCTCTTTTTTCTGTCCGGGCGTAAAATCGAACCGGAGAAAACAGGAGGAATGACGAGGATACAGGAGGGATACGGAGGTAACACCTTTTTTCTTAAAAACGCTGTTGACATCCCCTGCCGGTTGTGCTATAAAGATAAAGCGCCTTTCGGCGCAGGTATTGTCAAACCAATCATTTCAAGATATTCGGAGGAAGAACACATGTCCACGACTATGGTCAAGCCTGCCGAAGTCGTCCGCAAGTGGTACGTTATCGACGCCGCCGGCAAGCCCATGGGCAAGACCGCGGTGATCGCCGCCGACCTGCTGCGCGGCAAGCGCAAGGTCGACTACACGCCCCACGTCGACTGCGGCGATTTCGTCATCATCATCAACGCCGAGAAGGCCGTTCTGACCGGCAAGAAGCTGGAGCAGAAGTACTATCGCACCCACTCCGGTTATCCCGGCGGCCTGCACGAGACCCAGTACGCCCGCCTGATGCAGGAGAAGCCCGAGCTCGCCATGCGCATCGCCGTCCGCGGCATGCTGCAGAAGAACGCCATCGCGAAGCACCAGCTCACCCGTCTGCGCGTCTTCCGCGGCGCCGAGCACATCCATCAGGCCCAGAAGCCCGAGGTGTATGTCGAAGGAGGTAACAACTGATGGCTACCTACAAGTCCAAGCGTCCCTACCTGTACGGCACCGGCCGTCGTAAGTCCTCTGTCGCCCGCGTGCACCTCATCCCCGGCGGCACCGGCGTCATCACCATCAACGGCCGCAGCATCGACGACTACTTCGGTCTCGAGACCCTGAAGCTCATCGTGCGTCAGCCCCTGGTCGCCACCGGCACCGTCGACAAGGTCGACATCGAGGCCACCGTCTCCGGCGGCGGCGTCACCGGCCAGGCCGGCGCCATGCGCCACGGCATCGCCCGCGCCCTCCTCCTGGTGGACGAGAGCTACCGCGCGATCCTCAAGTCCGCGGGCTATCTGACCCGCGACCCGCGCATGAAGGAGCGCAAGAAGTACGGCCTCAAAGCGGCACGTCGCGCACCTCAGTTCTCGAAGCGCTGATACAGTCAAGAAATCCCTGGAATCTCAACGGTTTCGGGGATTTTTCTTTTCACCGATTTTGTCCGAATTAGTGCGGACAGAACCGAAGGAATTGAGGTTCATTTGAGGTTCATTCGGCATAATGAACCACTTTTGAGGTTCAATTTGCGGTTCATTTTCCAGAGTCAGAAAAGCTATATGGCGCTGTCGTTGGGTAACTCCTTCCCAATGGCAGCGCCATATCACTATAGTTTTGTTCCGACCATATGGAACGCTGTTCCACCCGTTCGGATTTATCGTCCGATTTCAACAAAAAAATGTACGCTTGTGCTATATTTTACGAAAAGGAGCGGTAGCACAATGATTGAGATTGAGCTTTCCACTATGCTTGGCAAGCGAAAGTGGAAACAGGCGACACTTCACAGGGCCACCGGTATAAGAAAAGCGACCATCAACGAATTATACAAGGGCATGGCCGACAAGGTGAGTATGGAGCAGCTTGACCTCATTTGCGAAGCGCTGGACTGCGAAGTCCAGGACATCATCGTCCGAACGCCGAACAAAGAGCGGAGAGTTGCCTTTATATTCCCCGATGATGAGGTGCCGCGCAAATAAGCACTACCCCCTTTGAGCCCGGACGTGTTATGCGTCCGGGCTTTTTTCGTTTTCAGACGGTACATACTCGGCAATGTCGCCGATCCCGCAATCGAGCAATTCACACAGCTTATCAATGACGTCCATAGATACGCTCTGTGCATCCTTTGCCATCCGCGCGACTGTGGCCGAGCTGACAACGGCATAAAGGTCTTTCTTCTTGAGTTTCTTCTTTGCCAGCGTAACCCATAACGGATCGTAGGTAATCACATTCTCACCTCCCGATGATACCATACCACATTCCGTGCATATTGTAAAGAAAAATTATCAAATACGAAAGAAAAGTGTTGACATATGCGTTCTGCGGTGGTAAGATATTATCAGATAGGAAAGAAAAATAATCAAATGCGAAAGACAACAAGGAGGAACGCAAGATGACCACCAAAGAGCAGGAGCGCAAGGCGCTTGAAAGGATCCGCAAGATCGTCGAGGAGCTGGGCGAGAACAGCTACATCGCCACCGCCTTTGAAGGGTGCTTCGAGATCGCGGAGGAGAACATTGAGAACGACTTCGCCTGCAGCATGAAGCAGCGTGTTGAGAGCGCAGAGCAGACGGCGGCGGAGTTCAAGCGGGCCGCTGAGTACTATAGCAAGGAAGCGGACAGGACGGCGGCAGAGCTCGGAACCCTCCGGGCGGAGTTCGAAGCAGCGAGAGCCCGGATGCTTTCCCCGGACGATCTCGAAGACTTCCGGCAGCTCGCCAGCGACAGGCGGAGCGAGTACGAGGTCCACATGAAGGACGCAGCCGAGAGGATCGTCGAGCTCGCAGGCAACCCCGACACCGCAGAATTCCGCCAGGCCGTCAACGAGCATCGCATAGCACGCAGCAACGTGGAATACACGAACGATCTGATCGGACGGGTCATGCACGCACAGGGGGCGAGGGCGTAAGCCCTCCCCCACCAGATAACGGAAAGGAGATAACACCAATGACAGAAGAACGCAAAGCCGAGATCAAGAAGATCCTCGAGACCGATGACACCGCGATCTACTTCCAGCGGTTGAAGAAGTCCGACAACGTCACCTGGGGGCAGGGCATGGCGTATCGGGCGTGGGAGAACAGCTTGGAGAACGACACCAGCATGTTCGAGGTCCACGAGCTCCCCTGGGGCAACAACGTAACGGAGGAAATGCAGGATTTCGTTGATACCCTCCGCGCAGCCGGTGTCGATCACTTCGCCGTAACGGACGAGTCCACCGCCCTGATGTCCTCACTCCACAAGCTGATCGCCGCGGGCGGCATCCTCGAAGGCCCCTGCACCGTGACGAGACGCCCGCCCTACTGGGACGAGGAAACCCGCCT
>CAJOIG010000111.1 GCA_905234575.1 uncultured Oscillospiraceae bacterium | reverse complement strand
GCTTGTTTTTTCTCCCCTCAACGTTTATAATAGGCAAAGCTCGCAAAAAAGGTGATTTGTTATGATCTATCTCGATAACGCCGCCACGACCCGGGTATGCCCCGAGGCGGCCAAGGCGGCCCTTGCCGCCATGACGGAGGGCTTCGGAAACCCCAGCTCCACCCACGCCCCCGGACGCGCGGCCCGGACCGCGCTCCGAAACGCCCGGGCGGACGTCGCCGCGGCGATCGGCGCAAGGCCGGAGGAGCTTTTTTTCACCTCCGGCGGCACGGAGGGCGACAACTGGGCCCTCCGCTCCGGCGCGGCCCTCATGGCACGGCGGGGACGGCATATCGTAAGCTCTGCCGTGGAGCACGACGCCGTGCGAAAGAGCCTGGACCTGCTTGAAAAAGACGGGTTCGAGGTCACGCGGCTCCGTCCCGGTCCGGACAGCGCCGTTTCCCCGGAGGCCGTGCGGTCGGCGCTGCGGGAGGACACGGTCCTCGTGAGCCTCATGCTCGTGAACAACGAGACCGGCGCGGTAACGGACGTCGCGGGGATCGCGCGCGAGCTGAAGGCGGCAAAATCCCAGGCGCTGCTGCACACCGACGCGGTCCAGGGCTTTCTGAAGGTCCCCTGCACCGCGAAGGGCCTCGGCGCGGACATGATCACCCTCTCGGGCCACAAGATCCACGCGCCGAAGGGCGTGGGCGCGCTGTATGTCCGCTCCGGCCTCCGGCTCCCCGCGCTGATCGCCGGGGGCGGCCAGGAGGAGGGCAAACGCTCCGGCACAGAGAACATGCCCGGCATCCTTGCCTTCGCCGCCGCGGTGAACGCGGCCAGGGCGGACCGGAGCGCCCCGGAACGCATGGCCGCCCTGCGGGAGCGGATCCTCTCGACGCTGCGGGAGCGTCTGCCGGAGCTGCTCGTGAACGGCGGCGGCGCGCCCCACATCCTGAGCCTCTCCCTGCCGGGGTATCGCGCCGAGACGATCCTCAATCTGCTGGATTCCTGGGACGTATGCGTCTCCATGGGCTCGGCCTGCAAGCGCGGCGCCCGCAGCCATGTGCTGGACGCCATGGGCCTGCCGCCGAGGGTCGTGGACGGGACGATCCGCGTGTCCCTCTGCCGCTTTACGACGGAGGCCGACGCCGACGGCTTCTGCGACGCCCTCGTCCGCGCGAAGGAGACGCTGTATCCCAAGCTGTAAAGAACCGATAGAAAAAGGCGGAGCCGAAGGGCTCCGCCTTGGTTGTCCGGAAATGATCAGACGATGTACTTCGTGACGGCCTCGCCGAAGCTGTCGGGGTCGGCGGAAACGGTGAGGGTGAAGTCCACCTCGCCGAAGCCTTCGAGCCAGGAGAGGAAACCCGCGAGAGTCTGCGCGTCCACCTGACCGATGATCTTGAAGAGGTTGTCGATGAACACATGGGTGATGTCGAAGTTTCCGGCCGCGAGACCGCTGATAAAGCCGCGCATGAGCTCGAGTGAGTTGATGCCGTACTCGGAGGCATGCACCAGCCGCGCCTGATAGGGGATGTCGTAGGTGAGGACCTTGTCCTTTTCGATGCAGATCACATCGCCGTGCTCCTCGTCCACTGCCTTGCGCACCAGTTCCACCAGTGTCTTTGTTTTGCCGGTCCCTTTGAGACCCATGATCAATCGTACCAAATCGGTCACGCTCCCTTGCTTTAGTTATCTCTATCATACCATCTTTCCGCCGCAACTGCAACGAAAAAAATACAAAATTATGTTAAATAATTGCCGAATTCACCCGGTCCCCTTCTTGCCGACGGAGCACCGGCGTGATATAATGGATGGGATCCAAGATTGGAAAAAGGAACTACAGCATCAACTATCACACAGGGGGTAAACACCATGAAACGCATTCCAGACGATGTGATCCGCCGTCTGCCCAGGTATCTCCGCATGCTGGACGATATGCATGAGCGGGGGGAGACCCGGGTCTCCTCCGGGCAGCTCTCCCGCCAGCTCGGCCTGCCGCCCTCCCAGCTCCGGCAGGACCTCTCGTGGTTCAACGGTCCAGAGCAGCAGGCGTTCACCTACGACATCGACGAGCTGCGCTCCGCTCTGGGAAAGATCCTCGGCACCTACGACGAGTTCTCCGCCATCCTCATCGGACCGGGCAAGATCGGCTCCGCCCTGCTCGAGCACTTCAACTTCATCGTGGACGGCTACAAGGTCCTCGGCGCCTTCGACGCGAGCCCCGACCGGATCGGGACCGAGATCGCCGGCGTGAAGGTCTACGACATCGGGGAGCTCGGGGATTTCGTCCGCGACAACAAGGTGGACATCGCCATCCTGACCGTGCCCCGCGGCCCGGCCCAGGCGCTGACCGATACGCTGGTGGAAAGCGGCATCCAGGCGATCTGGAACTTCACGAACCAAGAGCTCGACGTGGGCGACTCCGGCATCCTCGTGGAAAACGTCCACTTCTCGGACAGCCTCCTTGCCCTGAACTACTACCTCTCCCAGAAAAAAGCGAAGGAGTGAGCGCACCCGCTCCCTCCTCCTCGATCCAATCCACGCAGAAACCGGGCGGACCATTTCGGTCCGCCCGGTCGCTGTTTTTCGGGGATCACTCCGCGATGAGCATTTCCTCCATCGCCTGCTTGCGCTGGAAGTCGGGGTCGAGCCACTCGTTGAAGTGGCCGCGCGGGGTGTAGGTGGTGTGCAGCAGCTCGTGGGCAAGGTGGCTGCCCGGCTCGCCCAGGAAGTCCCGGTACAGCGCCAGGAGATCCGGGTTCTCGTGGGATTTGCGGATCGGCTTGCCCTCGTCCTCGTTGTACAGGGCCTCGATGCGGAGCTCCTTGTAGTTGGGGACGTTGTTGCGGATGCGGGGCTGGCCGCCGCCGTTGATGCAGCCGCCGGGGCAGCCCATGACCTCGATGAAGTGATAGGGGCTCGTCCCGTTCCGGACCTGCGTCAGGAGCACGTCGGCGTTCTTGAGGCCGCTCGTGACGGCGATCTTCGCGGTAACGCCCTCCAGGAAGGCGTATTCCGGCTTGACGTTTTCGAACTTGATCTCGGCCTCCTTGATCTTCTCGAGTCCCATGATCGGGACGAGGTGGAGGTTGCTGCCGGGCATTTCACGGCCGGTGACGAGCTCGTACACCGTACGCAGGGCGGCCTCCATGACGCCGCCGGTCACGCCGAAGATGTCGGCCGCGCCGGTGGAGAAGCCGAGAGGCGCGTCGAAGCTGCCGTCCTCGAGGTTCGTGAAGTCGATGCCCATGGTGCGGATCATGCGGGCCAGCTCCCGGGTGGTGATGACGGCGTCCACATTGAAGTTGCCGTCGTTCTGCATCTCGGGCCGCTGGATCTCATACTTCTTCGCCGTGCAGGGCATGACGGAGACCACGAACATATCCTTCGGGTCGATGCCGATCTTCTCGGCGTAGAAGCTCTTGATGACGGCGCCCATCATGGTGTGGGGGCTCTTGCAGGAGGAGAGGTGATCGACCTCCGTGGGGAAAGCGTGCTCGCAGTGCTTGATCCAGCCGGGCGAGCAGGAGGTGATCATGGGCAGGACGGCCTCGCCTCCCGTCAGGGCAGCGGTCAGGCGCTGCAGCAGCTCGGTGCCCTCCTCCAGGATGGTGAGGTCGGCGGCGAAGTTCGTGTCGAACACGTCGTCGAAGCCCAGGTCGTGGAGGGCCGTCGCCATCTTGCCGGTAACGGTCTCGCCCGGGGTCATGCCGAACTCCTCGCCCAGAGCGGCGCGCACGGCGGGCGCGACCTGCACGGCGACACGCTTGGTCGGATCGGTCAGCGCGGCCCAGACCTTCTCCATGCCGTCCGTCTCGGTGAGAGCGCCGGTCGGGCAGACCACGGTGCACTGGCCGCACATGGCGCAGTCCACGCTGTTCAGGGGCTTGCCGAGGGCGGGGGCGATGACGGTGTTGAAGCCGCGGTTCTGGGCGAAGATCGCGCCGACGCCCTGGACCTCATGGCAGGCCGTCACGCAGCGGCGGCAGAGGATGCACTTGCGGGTGTCGCGGGTGATGGACGGGGAGATGTCCACCCGGCGGGGGCTGGCCTCGCCGTGGATGTGGGTCTCCAGGATACCCAGGGTGCCGCCGAGAGCCTGGAGCTCGCAGCTCTGGTTGCGGGCGCAGGCCATGCAGTCCTTCGGGTGGTTGGAGATCAGCAGGTCATAGACGATCTTGCGCGCGAGACGCACGCGCTCGGTGCTGGTATGGACGACCATGCCCTCCTGGGCCTTGACGATGCAGGAGGCCATGAGCTTTTTCATGCCCTCGATCTCCACCACGCAGATGCGGCAGGAGCCGTTCGTGTGGATGCCGGGGCAGTGGCACAGATGGGGGATCTCGATGCCGGCGAGCTTGGCGGCCTCCATGATGGTGGAGCCCTCGGGCGCGGAGACCTTCTTGCCGTTGATAGTCAGATTGATCATGTTCTCACCCTCCTTTGCCTCAGGTCAGAATGACCGCGTCGAAGCGGCAGACCGACTTGCACGAGCCGCACTTGATGCACTTGTCCGCGTCGATGACGTGGGGCTGCGCCTTCTCGCCGGAGATGGCGCCGACGGGGCAGCCGCGGGCGCACATGCCGCAGCCCTTGCACTTTTCGGGGTCGATGGAGTATTCCTTCAGAGCAGTGCACACATGGGCCGGGCATTTCTTGTCCCGGACGTGGGCGATGTACTCGTCGCGGAAGTACTTGATGGTGGTCAGCACAGGGTTCGGCGCCGTCTGGCCCAGGGCGCACATGGCCGTCTCGCTGACGGTGCGGGCCAGGGTCTCGAGGTTCTCGATGTCGTCGATCTCCGCCTCGCCGTTCGTCATGCGCTGCAGAAGCTCCAGCATACGCTTGGTGCCGACACGGCAGGGGACGCAGTGGCCGCAGCTCTCGTCCTGGATGAACTCCATGAAGTAGCGGGCAGTGTCCACCATGCAGGTGTTCTCGTCCATGGCGATGAGGCCGCCGGAGCCGATGATCGCGCCGGCCGCGGCCAGGGACTCATAGTCCACGGATACGTCGAGGTGATCCGCGGTGAGGCAGCCGCCGGAGGGTCCGCCGGACTGGACGGACTTGAACTTCTTGCCGTCCTTCATGCCGCCGCCGATGTCGTAGATGATCTCCCGCATGGAGATGCCCATGGGGATCTCGATGATGCCGGAGTTCACGATGTCGCCCGCGAGAGCGAAGACCTTCGTGCCCTTGGAGCGGCCCACGCCGAAGCCGGAGAACCACTCCGCGCCGTTCAGGATAACGGCGGGGATGTTCGCGAGGGTCTCGACGTTGTTGATGATGGTCGGGCAGCCCCAGAGGCCGCTCTGGAACGGGAAGGGCGGCTTCTGCCGGGGCTCGCCGCGCTTGCCCTCGATGGAGTTGATGAGGGCCGTCTCCTCGCCGCAGACGAAGGCGCCCGCGCCGATGCGGATCTCAAGGTCGAAGGAGAAGCCGGTGCCCAGGATATTCTCCCCCAGGAGGCCGGTGCCCCGGGCCTGCTCGATGGCCTCGGTCAGACGCTCAATGGCCAGGGGATACTCCGCGCGGACATAGACGAAGCCCTTGTTCGCGCCGATGCAGTAGCCGCCGATGCTCGATGACGCTGTGGGGGTCGCCCTCCAGGATGCTGCGGTCCATGAACGCGCCGGGGTCGCCCTCGTCCGCGTTGCAGATGATGTATTTCTGGTCGCCCGGCTGGTCGTGGCCGGATTTCCACTTGACGCCGGTGGGGAAGCCCGCGCCGCCGCGGCCGCGCAGACCGGAGGCGGTGACCTCTTCGATGGTCTTGTCCCGGCCCCAGTCCGTCAGCACCTTCGCGAGCGCGAAATAGCCGTCGTGGCCGATGTAGTCCTCGATGGAGCCGAAGTCGATGCGGCCCACGTTCCGCAGGGCGATCTTGACCTGCTTATTGAAGAAGGGCAGGTCCTTGGTGTGGGGGATGTACTCCTTGGAGGCATCGTCGTAGTAGCAGCACTCCTTGACGATGCGGCCGCCGATGAGGTGGCGGTCCACGATCATACGGACCTTCTCGGGGGTGAGGTTCCCGTAGAACACGCCCTCGGGATCGACGATCATGCAGGGACCCTGGGCGCACAGGCCGATGCAGCCCGTGGAGACGAGGCGGATCTCCTGGGCGAGGCCGCGCAGGGCCATCGCCTTCTTAAGCGCCTGGACTACGTCGTCCGAATGGGACGAGATGCAGCCCGCGCCGCCGCAGATATAGATGGTGTGCCGATACCCGGACGCGCGCTTGCGGAAATTCTCCCGCAGCTCCTCCAGATCGGCCGGCGTCTTGATTCGCAGGGAATAGATCGCAGACATCAGAACACGCCCTCCTCTTCATCCTTTTTGTACCAGCTCTGGAGAATGCCGGGGATCTCGTCCGGCTTCACGTGGGGATACACGACCGTGTCGATGGAGATGGCCGGGGCGAGGCCGCAGGAGCCGATGCAGCGGGCGACCTCGAAGGTGAACATGCCGTCCTTCGTCGTCTGGCCGATGCCGACGCCCAGGTTCTTCTCCAAAATATCCACGATGGTCACGCCGCCGCGGACATAGCAGGCGGTCCCCAGGCAGATGCGGATGGTGTGCCGGCCTCGGGGCTGGGTGGAGAAGAAGGAATAGAAGCTGGCCACGCCGGAGACCTCGGCCAGAGGGATGCCGAGCTCGATGGAGACGATCTCCTGCACCTCCAGAGGGAGATACCCGTACACGCCCTGGACCATGTGCAGGACCTGGATGAGGCTTCCGTCCTTCCCTTTGTAGTTCGCCGCCACCTGGCGGATCCTTTGCAAGAGGATATCCTCTGTGCTGACGATGTCCGTCGTCTGTTTGACTTCTTCCATAACTACCTCCTTGCCGATGGATCATTGGGCATCCGTTCGTTTTAAGGGAAATGGATCTTGCTTTCCTTTAGTATCACTTAATTTTATCTTTGTTTCAAGAAAAGTTTATTTAATCACAGGAATTCGACGTAGATTCCGGCGCTTCATTTTTGTTGAAAATGACGAATCCGCGTTCTCAAATGGGTTTTCCGGAGGTCAGCGCGCACTCCGCGGCCCAGCGGCCGCCGGTCATGGAAAGGCCAAAGGAATGCCCGCCCATGGTGACCTGATACCCGGCGGCGTCCAGACCGCTGATGTCCACGCCCGCGGCGTAGAGCCCCGGCACCGCCGTCCCGTCCGGGCGCAGGACCCGCATGGTCTCATCCACCCGGATGCCGCCATGGGTCAGGATGTAATCGACGCCGCAGCGGATGCAGACGTACTCCCCCGGACCGAAGGGCCGGAGCAGCGCCGCCGGCTTCAGGAACACCGGGTCCCGGCCGGCCTCGCAGGCGCGGTTGTATGCCTCGAGCTCCGCCCGAAGGTTCTCGGCAGAGGCGCCCATCCAGGCGGCGATGTCCGCAAGGCTCTCGGAGAGGCAGGCGTTCCCCTTCGCCGCTTCCTCCTCCAGGGCCTTCCGCAGGCCCGCCATGCCCTGCTGCACCGCCTCCGGACCCGCGAGGAAGTCCACGGGTCCCGCGCTGGCCTCCGCGACCATCGCCGCGTCCAGCAGCACATAGCAGAAATGCCCGGGCTGGGCGTAGACCGCGTTGCAGCCGTAAACGAAGTTGTCCCCGACGGACTCATCGGCAAAGCGGCGGCCCGTCCGGTCCAGCCAGACCGCGTACCGCTTGGTGACGAGGCCCATGAGGCTCGGGTTCCCGGCAAAGGTCGGCCCGGCGTTCTCGAAGCAGCCGTCCGCCAGGATCTCGCCGCCGACCGACTCCGCCAGGCGGATGCCGTCGCCGTTCATGCGGATGCCCCGCAGGTGGGCAAAGGCAGTGTCGTCCACGCCGGGGATGATCCGGCGGATGAGCTCCCGGTTCCCGCCGCAGCCGCCGGTGGCGATGAGCACGGCGTCCCCGAAGTATTCCGTCTCGGTCCCGTCCACCTCCGCCAGCACGCCGGTCACGGCGCCGCGGTCGTCCGTAAGAAGCCTTTGCACGCGGGTCCGGGTGGAGATCGTGATCCGTTCGCTCTTCTCGCAGAAGTCCCGCAGGACCGCCATGATCTCCCGGCCGGAATGCTTGCCCTCCGTGAAGTGCGTCACCGCGCCGAGGCCGGGCACGCTCTCGGGGTTCAGCCCGGCGATGCGGAGCCCGTGCTCCGTCAGCCAGTCCATGTTCCGGCCGGAGCGCTCCAGAAGCGCCCGGGTCAGGCGGGCGTTGTTCTTCCAGTGGGAGTGCTCCATGGCGAGGCGGAACCAGCCGTCCACGTCGCAGGAGACGCCGCGTTTCGCCTGCTCTTTGGAGCCCAGGGCAAAGACCTCCTCGGC
>CAJOIG010000110.1 GCA_905234575.1 uncultured Oscillospiraceae bacterium | reverse complement strand
CAGCAGCGGATCGAGAAGGTCGATCCGGGAGACGTTGATCGACACCGGCAGGCGGACGCCCTGCGTATCCCGCAGGCGCCGGACCAGCGCCGCGGCCTCGGTCCATACATAGTAGTCCAGCTCCTGGATCAGGCCGTTGTTTTCAAACAGCGGGATGAAGACGTCCGGCCGGACCATGCCCATTTTCGGGTGATTCCAGCGCACCAGCGCCTCCGCGCTGCACAGCACGGGCACGTCCGATCGGATGTTGAGTTTCGGCTGATACCAGACCGCGAACTGCCTTTCCCGGAGCGCCGCGGGGAACGCCTCGATCATCTGCTCTCCCAGCAGCTCCGTCTCGTACATGGAATTGTCATACAGACCGATCGTCCCGGCGGCGCTGCCCCGGACCGAATCGGCCGCCATCTTGGCCCGGTCGAACCGGCGCTCGATGTCCAGGGACTTGTCCGCGTTGCAGTAAACGCCCATGCGGAGGCGGACGCGGGTCTCGCCGTCCCCGTCCTCCAGGCTCACCGACAGCTTTTCAAGGATCGCGCCGTAATCCTCGCGGTGCGGGCAGTAGATGAAGAACGTATCCGCCTCGCTCCGGCACACGATCCCGCCGGAGCTCCGCACCAGATCGAGCGCCTGCTCCGCGATCCGGCGGAGCACCTTGTCGCCGCTGGCCTTGCCGAACCGGTCGTTGATGGTGTGGAAGCGGTTGACGTCCAGGACCAGCGCGTCGGTGGACAGGCTCTTGTGATAGTCGTCCAGAATGGCCGCATAGCGGAAAAAGAAGTCTTTGTTGTAAAGGCCGGTCAGCTGGTCCCGCTCCGTCCAGCGCAGAAGGTCCCGGTCCTCCGAGAGCTCGACGATGCGCCGGATGCGCGCCAGGACGATCTCCCGCTGAGGATAGGGCTTTGGAATAAAGTCGATGGCGCCCAGATTGAGGCATTCCAGCTCCGCGTCGCTGTCGGCGGTCATCACGATGACCGGCAGCCGCGCCAGGTTCGGGTCGGCGTTGAGACGCCGAAGGATCTCGAACCCGTGAAGGTCCGGCAGGTGCAGGTCCAGCAGAATCAGGCTGATGGTGTCGTACTGCGAGCAGACGACCTCCATCGCCTCGGCGCCGGTCGCCGTCAGGAGCACCTCGTAGCTGCCGTCCAGATAGCGCGACAGGAGCATCTGGTTGAGGGGCTCGTCCTCAACGACCAGAATCCGGCGCCGCTTGGCCAAAGGGCGGAAAGCCGCCTGCATCTCTTTTGTCATTCTTTGATCCCCCCATGCGGTGAGTTCTTCCAAGTATATCCATTCAAATGATTATAACCCGCAAAACGCCGTTCTGCAATATGAATTGTTTTTGCTCAAAGAAAAAAGGGATTGGATTTACAATGCATTGACGCGAAGCGACCGAAGAATGCGGCCCCGATCAGGGAATGCTGTTCCCCCAGACCGGGGTGGTTTTCACATAGGTCCAGTGGTAGGGGAAATCCGGCAGCCGGATCCGCTCCGCCAGCAGGAGAGCCGCGAGCCTGCCGATGTCCGCGCTCGGGATCCGGGCGGTGGCCAGCGAGGGCTCGACGACGGAGGCCTCCGGCGAGCCGTCGAACCCGGCAAGCATCACGTCCCCCGGGATCGACAGGCCCATCCGCTTCAGCGCGGTCATGAGATGGATGGCCAGAAAGTCGTTCGCGCAGGCAAAGGCGTCCGGCATCTCCGGCAGCTCCCCAAGCCGTTCCAACAGCCACTCGGTATCCCCGTACAGCTCGCTGTCCTCCTTCAGGATGCAAAGCTCCGGGTCGATCGGCAGCCCGGCCCGGTCCAGGGATCCGCAGAAGCCGGCCCAGCGCTCGTGAAAGCTGTTGCAGTGCTCGATGTCGCCCACGAAGCTGAGCTTCCGCGCGCCGCCCGCGATCATCCGATCGACCAGGGCGGACTCGCTCGCGATATTTTCCATGGAGACAAAGTCGCAGCGGATCGGCACCTCGTTCGCGCGGGCATATCCGTCGACAAAGACCGTCGGCTTTCCCAGCGAACAGATCATCTCGAGGTAGTCCCGGTCGAACAGTTCGATTCCGAGGATCCCCGCGGTCTGCTCCGGGTCGAAATGGGGCGGCAGCCGCCTCGCCGCGATCTCCCCGGCGGATACCTCATATATTTTCATGGTGTATCCGGACCGGCAGATCTGGTCGGTGAAGCTCGTGATGAAATAGGCGCCGAAGTTGTGGCTCAGGAGCTTATGCTGGGTCAGAAGCGCGATGGTCCCGCCCCGGAGCTCCTTCTCCGCGGCGGGAAGCTGATGATAGCCGAGCTCCCGGGCCTTGGCAAGGACCAGCCTGCGGGTGGCCTCCGGCACCGAGCCGCGCCCGTTGTAGATCTTGGATACCGTGTTGCGCGACAGTCCGCAGGCGTCGGCGATATCCTGCATTGTGGTCCGTTTCAGCGACATGGGAACTCCCCTGACTTCGTTACTTTATTACTTAATTCTAGTATAGCATGCCGGCGGGGGAAACACAAGGTTTACAAAATGTAAATCTTAACGAGCGTTCTGTCATTATGCATAGAAAATCCGTGGCGCTTTGGGCGAAGATACGATATATAGATTGGCATCTCAAAAAGAATTGACAGACAATAGACAATAATTTATAATAGTTTCAGAACTATGTTTACATTTTGCACATTTTCGGAAATATCCTGTCCCTGTCCGAAAACGGGAAACGTCCGAGAATGCGAAGTGAGGAGGCATTCGTTATGAAACAAACGAGAGTCACGATCGCCATTGTTCTCCTGTTTGCGCTCCTGCTCTCCGGCTGCGGCCTGGCCGCGCCCCGGAGAACGGAGGCGGCGGGAGCGCCCGCGGCTGTCTCCGCCCCTTGGGAGATGCCGGGAGGCTATGTGGTCCAGCCGCTGGCGGCGCCCGTCGGACAGGCCGCGCCCGCCCCGGCGATGCAGCCGGCGCCGGCGGAGGCCGTGCGTCCCGCGCCGAACAGCGTCGGGAACACCACCATGTTCAACGCCAAGTTTGAGGGCGACGCCGTCGCGGGAAGCGGCGAGGTCGTCGACGGCGTGTATCGCTTTGTCGCCACGGAGACCGACGGCGAGGCCTGGCACGTCAAGCTGGAGTGCAACTATCCCACCGTCGCCGGCCGGGATTACCGCGTGACCTACCGCTTCCTCTCGGATGTAGCCGGCACGGTCAAGTTCGGCGATTTCCAGGAGTTCGAGATCCAGAAGGGCGAGAACAGCGTCACCGGCATGCTGATCGCCTCGGGCGGCACGAGCTATCTCGACCTGCAGCTCGGCATGCTCCCGCCCTTCACCATCGACTTCACCGAGGTCGAGGTCGAGGAGTTCGCGGACCGGGTGGACTATGAAAACGCCCTCTCCTCCCCCGTGAACTTCGAGCGGGAGGCGATCGTCTACGAAAAGCACGACCAGGGCTACGCGCCCCTCATCACCCGCACCGGCGATTCGGTCAGCCTCAACTATGTCGCCGTGCCCTGGGAGACCGGTGTGTGGAAGTCCCGGCTGTACATCAAGACCGGCCTGGTCCCCGAGCCGGGCGACCGCTATCGCATCACCGCCGACGTGAGCTGCGACCAGGATATGCCCTTTGAGGTCCTGTTCAACGACGGCGACATCGAGAAGGGCTACGGAGCTCTGTACGGGCAGACGCTGGAAGCCGGGCAGCCCACGACCTGCGAGGCCGTGCTCATCGGCAGCAGCAGCGACGGCGAGGAGCTGGTGCTGCAGTTCTCCCTCGGCGAGGCGCCGGAGGAGTCCACAGTGACGATCGGCAATCTCCGCATCGAGAAGATCAACGATCACTATACAAGCGAGCTTCCCGAGGACTTTGCCCTGGATACGGAGGTCTACACCGGCAACATCATCACCACCACCGTCCCGGTGGCCTACACGGGCATTCCCCTGGATTCCTTCTCCTACACCGGCACGGATTCGGTCTATGAGAGGCACGACGACGACTACGCCGTGAGTCTGGAGGAGAGCGGCTCCGGCGCTACCATGCGGATCTCTCAGGCCCCCGCCAATGACCGGGGCGTCTGGAAGGCGAAGCTCTATGCCGCCACCGGCGTGACGCTGGAGGCCGGCACGAGCTATCGGATCAGCTATGACCTTCTGTCCGCCGCGGACCAGGCGGAGTACGAGGTCTGCTTCGACGGCGATTACGAGAACGCCTACGGCGCGCTCTACGGCCGCAGCCTGACCGCAGGCGGCACGGACCATGTGGAGCAGATCGTCACGCCGGACGTGAGCCACGGCGAGCTGACGCTCCGCCTGCAGCTCGGCAAGACCGACACCACCGCCGGCAACACCTTTACGCTGAGCGGTCTCCGCGTGGAGAAGCTCGAGCCGCAGTATCAGTCCGTGGGCAATGTCTCCTTCGATCTCGGCAGCAAAGGCAGCGTCAGCGAGGAGCATTACGACGGCATCGAGCAGACCCTCTCGACTACCGACGATACGGCCACGCTGAACGTCACGGCGGCGCGCACCGAAGGCGGCGTATGGAGCTCGAAGCTCATCGTGAATACCGGCGTCGTCCCCGAAGCCGGCGAGAAGTACCGCGTCAGCGCGACGGTCGCCGCCACGGGCGATATGGGCGAGTTTGAGATCCTGTATCAGAACACCGGCGCCGACGCTCTCTACGGCGAGCAGAAGCCCCTCACCGCCGCAGGGGATTACAGCTTCGAGTTCACCGCGCCGGACGCCGGCTGCGGCGAGCTGGCGCTGGTCTTCCAGGTCGGCAACACCGCGGCGGACAACGCCATCACCGTCAGCAAGCTGCAGGTGCGCAAGGTCCTCGGCGAGTCGCTGGAGGCCGTCGAGCTGCCCGGCTTCGCCTACCCGGTCGAGGCGGAATCGAACGATGATCCCGGCTCCTTCGAACTGGAGGCCAACAGCGGCGCGGCCGCCGTCCTGAGCGGCGACGGCGCGAGCGCCACCGCCACGGTCACCGTTCCCGGCGACGACTGGCATGTGAAGTTCTACGCCAAGCCCGGCGTGGAACTGGAGGCTGGAAAGACCTATACCATCACCATGGACGTCACCGGCGCGGACGGCTGCACGGTATGCTTCAAAAACACGGCCGTGGAAGGTGAGGAAGGCTTTGGCACGGCGACCGTCGCCGACGGGAAGGTTACCCATACCGTCACCCCGACCACGGGCGGCACGCTGGAGATCCTCCTGAAGATCGGCAATGTGGCCGCCAATACCGCCGTCACAGTCAAGGATGTTCAGGTGTCCAAAGTCACCGGGGAATCGGGGACTCCCGTGACGCTGACCGGGTTTGCCTATCCGGTCGCGTCGTACACCACCGCGGAGAATTCCTTTGCGCTGGAGACCAACAACGGCGCGGCAGCGGCTCTGACTGGCAACGGAACGAGCGCCACCGCGACGGTCACCACCCCCGGCGACGACTGGCATGTGAAGCTCTACGCCAAGCCCGGCGTCACGCTCGCAGCGGGCGTCACCTACACCATCACCATGGACGTCGCCGGCGCGGACGGCTGCACGGCCTGCTTCAAAAACACGGCCGTTGAGGGCGAGGAAGGCTTTGGCACGGAGACCGTGTCCGGTGGGAAGGTCACCCGTACCGTTACCCCGACCACGGGCGATCCTGCTGAAGATCGGAAACGTCCCCGCCGATACCGCCGTCACCGTCAGCAATCTCCAGATCCGGAAGACCACGACGGACTATATCCCGGTCACGCTTTCCGGCCTCTCCTTCCCCTCGGTGACTCCGGAGAGCACGGTGAACAACTCCTTTGACCTTGAGGCGAACGAAGGCGCGGCCGCGGTCATGACCGGCGACGGCGCCAGCGCCACCGCAACGGTCACCACCCCCGGCGCCGACTGGCATGTGAAGTTCTACGCCAAGCCCGGCGTCACGCTCGCAGCGGGCGTCACCTACACCATCACCATGGACGTCTCCGGCGCGACCGGCTGCACGGTCTGCTACAAGAACAGGGACACCGGCAACGAGGTAGGCTTCGGCACAGAGTCCATCGGCACCGGCACCGTCACCCACACCGTCACTCCGACCGAGAGCGGAACGCTGGAGATCCTTCTGAAGATCGGCAATGTGGCCGCTAATACCGCCGTCACCGTCAGCAACATCCAGATCGAGGAGAACAGACCCTCCACCGAAAACATGATCACCGGCAGCGTCAACTATTTTGTGGACAACAGCACGGACGCGGTGGCCACCGGCACGACAGCCAGAGTCATCAACTCTACAGAGGACGACTGGCGGATCAAGTTCTATGCGGCTCCGGGTGTGGAGCTGACGTACGGGAACACCTATCAGGTGAGCCTGCATGTCACGAACGCCGCCGGCTGTCAGGTCGGCTTCAAGAACACCGCCACCTACGACGAACTGGGATTTGGCGACCATTTGATCAGCTCGAACAGCGAGACGATCACAAAGACCATTACGCCTACGCCCGAGTCCAACGGCGTGATGGAGATCCTGGTGAAGATCGGCAGGCTTGCCGCCGACACCGAGGTCACGATCAGCGACGTCCAGGTGCTCAAAAACACGACGGCCTATTCGAACGTGACCCCCTCCGGGTTTACCTACCCGGTCACCACGCCCGAAAGCGTTGAAAAAGGCTCCTTCGACCTGGAGGCGAACAGCGGCGCGGCCGCGGCTCTGACCGGAAACGGCACGAGCGCCACCGCTACGGTCACCACCCCCCGCGACGACTGGAACGTCAAGCTCTACGCCAAGCCCGGCTATGCGCTCACCGCCGAAAAGACCTATCGGATCACCATGGACGTCGCCGGCGCGGACGGCTGCACGGCCTGCTTCAAGAATACGGCCACCGAGGATGAGGAAGGCTTTGGCACGGCGACCGTGTCCGGTGGGAAGGTCACCCGTACCGTTACCCCGACCACAGGCGGCACGCTGGAGATCCTTCTGAAGATCGGCAGCGTCCCCGCCAATACCGCCGTCACCGTCAGCAACATCCAGATCGCCGAGTTCACGACCGGCGAGGTCGATGCGACGCCCTCCGAGTTCGCCTATCCCGTCACCTCGCTCGAAAGCGTTGACGCGAAATCCTTCGAGCTGGAGGCAAACAGCGGCGCGGCCGCCACCCTCACCGGCGACAGCGAGAGCGCCACCGCCATCGTCACCACCCCCGGCGTCGACTGGAATGTCAAGCTCTACGCCAAGCCCGGCGTGGCGCTGGAGGCCGACCAGACCTATCAGATCCTCATGGACGTGACCGGCGCGGACGGATGCCAGGCCTGCTATAAGAACACGACCACCGGCGCGGAGGACGGCTTCGGCACGGAGACCGTCGCCTCCGGGACCGTCGCCCACACCGTCACCCCGAGCGAGAGCGGGCCCCTGGAGATCCTGCTGAAGCTCGGCCATCTGCCTGCCGGCACCGCCGTCACGGTCAAAAATATCCAGATCCAGAAGATGACGACGGTCCAGACACCCGTCGAGCTGACCGGCTTCCGCTTCCCCTTGATCGAGCCGAAAGACACACCGGTCCATTCCTTTGAGCTTGAGGCGAACGAGGGCGCGGCCGCGGCTCTGACCGGCGACGGCTCCAGCGCCACCGCCA
>CAJOIG010000109.1 GCA_905234575.1 uncultured Oscillospiraceae bacterium | reverse complement strand
TCACCGCCGATGTGAAATACGACCCCTTTCTGGAAGCCCGGCATTACGGGATCAACCTTATCGACGCCGATCATTTCTGCACGGAAAATGTCGTCGTGCCTGTTCTGAAGAATTGGCTCGATGAAGCGTTTCCGGAGATGGAGAGCCGGATTTCCTGTCGTCATGGTCCCACGGCGTTGTTTTTCTGATTTACGCGTCTTTTGGTATAATCTGTCCCTCCGCGGCGTATGGTTTAGCAAACACGCCATGGAGGGATTTTTGTGGACAGTATTTATGAGGAGATGGCCCGTCGGACGAACGGCGACATCTATGTCGGCGTCGTGGGACCGGTGCGGACCGGAAAATCCACGTTTATAAAGCGCTTCATCGAGACCGAGGTCCTGCCGGGCATGGAGGACGTTTACCGGCGCGAGCGTGCCAGAGATGAGCTTCCGCAGTCCGGCTCCGGCCGTACCATCATGACCGCCGAACCGAAATTCGTTCCCGAGGAGGCGGTACAGCTCGCCCTGGATGGCGGTGCCCAGGCGTCCGTGCGGCTCATCGACTGCGTGGGGTACATGGTCCCGGGCGCCGAGGGTATGATGGAGGACGGCGTGGAGCGCATGGTCACGACGCCGTGGTACGATCATGAGATCCCGCTGACCCAGGCGGCGGAGGAGGGGACACGAAAGGTCATTACGGAGCATTCCACCATCGGTCTTGTCATCACGACGGATGGCAGCTTCGGCGACATCCCGCGGGAGAATTATCTGGCTGCCGAGGAGCGCTGTATTCGGGAGCTGCAGGACATCGGAAAGCCCTTCGCCGTCATTCTGAACAGCGCGGTTCCGGGGGAAGCGGAGGTCGTTCGTCTGGCGGAGGAGCTGTCCGCGCAGTATGGCGTGCCGTGCATGCCGATGAACTGTCTTACGCCCGCCGAGGGAGATATGGAGAGAGTCCTGAAGCTCGTGCTGTTCCAGTTCCCCATCGTGGAGCTGGCGGTCTGGCTGCCGGCCTGGGCGGAGGCCATGCCCGCGGACAGCGAGCTCCGGACCCGTCTGCACGCGCTCCTTCTCGATACAGCAAGCGGCGTACGCACGCTGAATGACGCCATGGACGCCGTCTCGAACCTGAACGGAGGCGATCTTATCCGAGAAACGAGAATCACTTCCATCCACGCGGGAGAGGGAAGTGCGTCCGTTGTCCTGGACCTGGACGAGGGATTGTATTATCGGACGATCAGCGAGCAATCCGGCTTTGAGATCCGGGACGACGGCGATCTGATGGAGCTTCTTCGTTCGCTTCGATCGGTGAAATCCGAATATGACCACGTCCATGAGGCGCTGCTGCAGGCCCGGGAAACGGGCTATGGCGTGATTCTGCCGGAGCCGGAGGAAATGACCCTCCAGGAGCCGCAGATCGTCAGCCGGGGAGGTCGGTCCAGTGTTCGCCTGAAAGCCAGCGCGCCCGCGATCCATCTCTTTCGAACGGACGTGGAAACGGAGGTCTCGCCCGTCGTCGGCGGAGAAAAGGCGTCGGAGGAGATCGTGAGCTTTCTGCTGCAGGGCTTTGACGGGGACATCAATCGCATCTGGGAGTCGAACATCTTCGGTAAATCCCTGTACGATATAGCGGAGGAGGGCCTTACGACAAAGCTTCAGCGCATTCCGCCGAACATCCGCAACCGACTGCGCGTGACGGTGCAGCGCCTCGTGAACGACGGCGGGTATGGACTCATCTGCATCATCCTGTAAGGTACTTGCGTGCGGACGGAACAACGTGATATGATACAGGAAAAAGGAAGCGTCCGGGCATTCTGGTTCACCCTGGCGGCTATCCTGGCCGTCGGCGCGGGACTTCTGCTCGCTCCCCGGGGGACCTTTGTCTCCGCATCGGCGTCCGTGCCTCCGGTCCTTCTTATCGACGCCGGCCACGGCGGGGAGGACGGCGGCGCCGTGGCGCCCGACGGAAGGACGGAGGCGGAGCTGAACTGGGACATCGCCATCCGGCTGGACGCCCTGGCGCGCTTCTGGGGCGTTCCGACGCAGATGACTCGCCCGGACAACGAGATCGACTATCCGGTTTCCGCCCAGACGCTTGCCGCGAAAAAGAAAGCCGACCAGGATGCGCGCCTGTCAATCATCCACGATACCACCGGGGGTGTGCTCATCAGCATCCACCAGAACAATTATCCAGCCGCGTCGCCTAACGGCATTCAGGTCTTTTTCGGGCCGGAGCCCGGCGGAGAGGACCTGGCCGCCGGGATGCAGGAAAACCTGACGGCGCAGCTTTGCCCGGACAATCGGCGCGTTGCCGGTCCCATCGACGGGAGCATCTACCTCATGAAAAACGCCCGATGTCCCGCTGTGCTCGTGGAATGCGGGTTCCTGTCCAATCCCGAGGAGCTGCAAAAGCTGGAAACGGAGTCCTATCGCATGGAACTCGCCGTCGTCCTGCTGGCGTCCTACCGGCAATACATAAGAGGAGAATCGACATGAAAGAGAAACGGGTATTCTTCTGCTCCGCCTGCGGAAACGAAACGGCTCGCTGGCAGGGTCAGTGCCCTGCCTGCGGAGCCTGGAACACATTGACGGAGGCGCCTGCGGCTCCCAAGGCGGCGGTCGCCGCCCGCCCGGTCCGCCGCGCCATGCCCAAGCGTCTGCGGGAGCTGGACGCCAGCGAGGAGGTCCGCTTTTCCACGGGCGTCCGCGAGCTTGATCGCGTCCTCGGCGGCGGCGCTGTGCGCGGGTCCATCGTATTGTTCGGCGGCGCGCCCGGCATCGGCAAATCGACGCTGCTGCTGCAGGCGTGCGGACGCATGCAGGGGAATGAAAAGATCCTCTATGTCACCGGCGAGGAGAGCGAGCATCAGCTCCGCATGCGCGCGGAGAGGCTCGGCGTGGATCGGGACGAGGTCTATGTCCTCGCCGGGACGGACATCAACGATGTCATCGCCGCCATCGAGGAGCTGGGGCCGGACATCGTCATCATGGACAGTATCCAGACCGTGTACGATCCGTCCCTCAACACCGCGCCGGGCAGCGTCGGCCAGGTGAAGCAGTGCGCCATGGAGATCATGCAGCTGGCAAAGTCCACCGGCTTCACCGCCTTCGTCGTCGGCCATGTGAACAAGGAGGGCGCCATCGCTGGCCCGAAGGTCCTGGAGCACATGGTGGACTGCGTTCTGATCTTCGAGGGCGACGGCAGCCATACCTACCGCATCCTCCGGGCGGAGAAGAACCGTTTCGGCTCCACAAACGAGATCGGCGTGTTCGAGATGGTCCGCGAGGGACTGCGCGAGGTGCCGAACCCGTCCGAGGTCCTTTTAGCGGGACGTCCGGTGGGCGTTCCCGGCACCTGCGTCGCCTGCGTCATGGAGGGGACAAGACCCATTCTGGCGGAGGTGCAGGCGCTCGTTACTCCGACGGGCTTTTCCTCGCCGCGCCGGACCTCGAATGGCTTCGACTACAACCGCCTGTACCTGCTGCTTGCCGTGCTGGAGAAGCGCGGCGGGATGAACGTGAACTCCTGCGACGCCTATATGAACGTCGTCGGCGGCCTGAACCTGGACGAGCCCGCGGCGGACCTCGCGGCCTGTCTTGCGATCGCCTCCAGCTTCCGGGATACGCCCCTGCCGGACAAGCTGTCCGCGGTAGGGGAGGTGGGGCTTACCGGCGAGATTCGCAGCGTCCAGGCCATCGACCAGCGTCTGGCGGAGATCGCGCGGCTCGGCTTTGCTCAATGTGTCGTTCCATCGCGGACACGTGGCGAGCTGAAAGCACCGGCGGGACTGGAGCTCATCTATGTAAAAACCCTGCGCGAAGCCGTGGAAAAGACGCTGTGACTCTGGCTGTAGGGGAGAGGTACCGTGAAAGGATCGGCACAGCACTTTGTGCGCTGACCGGAGACATTTTGTGGATTCCGGATAATCCTTCCGTCGATCCGAGACTCGCGGGTCACGCGGACCTGAGCGTTTTTCCGCTGGATCGATCGGCCGTATGTGCCGCGCCCGGTGTTTATAATAATATTGTTAACAAATTAACTAATAGGGGAATATCGGTTTTCACAGCCAGCGCCCAGGGAGAGGTCTATCCGAAGGATTGCGGGCTTTGCGTTTGTGATACAGGGAAATACACGATCTATTCTGAAAAATGGGTCGATCCTGTCGTACGGCCATATTTGGGCGGCATTCCGGTCCGCGTCGCTCAGGGCTATACGAATTGCGCCGTTTGCGTCGTATCGTCGGACGCGGTCATTACATCGGATGCAGGCATCGCTCGTGATGCTCAGCACGCCGGGCTGGACGTCCTGCTCATACAGCCGGGCCATATCATTCTGGATGGATACCCGTACGGATTCATCGGCGGAGCATCCGGAAAACTGGACGAGTATACGATCTTGTTTACAGGTTCGCTCGACGGGCATCCGGATCGAAAGCGAATCCTGGACTTTCTTCAGAACTATGGCGTTACACCAATATTTCTGACAAAAGAGCCGATTTTCGACATCGGCGGCCTCATAACCCTCCCCTAATATCGGCATAATATTAATTATGCCGATATTTTTGTGTGTTTTGCTGAAAATCCCTCCCCGCGCTGGATTTCCGTCGGGATATGGATTATAATACCTCCGGAACGCTCTTCCGGGGGTTTTGTTATGAATTATCAGACCGACGCGCCGCAGCCGGTGCGCGAATTTCTCGTATACCATGACACGATCAAGGGTCAGTCCCGCGCGACGATCGATTCGTATTTTCTCGATCTGCGGACCTTCACCCGGTATCTTTACCTGGAGCGCGGCCGAGTCCCGCGGGATACGTCGATGGAAGACATCGACATCCGCGATGCGGATCTCTCGCTGTACGGCTCCGTCACGCTCTCGGATGTCTATGATTTTTTTGCGTATCTTTCCCGTGACCGCGAGCTGAACGCCGCATCCCGCGCCCGCATGCTGACGAGCCTGAAAGGGTTTTACAGCTACCTTACCGTAAAGACGAAGCAGCTGTCCGCCGATCCCGTCCAGAACGTCGATACCCCGAAGCTCCGCAAGGCTCTCCCCCGCTATCTCACGCTGGAGGAAAGCCGGCGTCTCCTCTCCGCGGTGGACGGGAAAAACAAGGAGCGGGATTACTGCATCCTCTGCCTGTTTCTGAACTGCGGTCTGCGTGTGTCGGAGATGGTCGGCCTCAATCTGACCTCGGTGCGGCAGGACAGTTTGCTGATCCACGGCAAGGGCAGCAAGGAGCGTGTCGTCTATCTGAACGAGGCGTCGGCCGCCGCGCTGAACGACTGGCTCCTTGTGCGGAAAAGCATCGCGGCCATCGATAAGAACGCCGTGTTCCTCTCGAGTCGTCGGAAGCGCATGAGCGTGGACGCCGTGCAGATGATGCTAAAAAAAACCCTGCTGCGCGCGGGCCTGGATCCGTCGCAGTACTCCCCGCACAAGCTCCGGCATACCGCCGCGACGCTCATGCTCCAAAACGGCGTGGACGTCCGAACGCTCCAGGAACTGCTTGGTCACGAGAGTCTGAACACGACACAGATCTATACGCACGTCGCCGATTCCGGCCTGCGTTCCGCCGCAGAGGCCAATCCCCTTGCCGATTTCGCCCCGGTAGTAAAGAATGATTAAAATCCTTATATATTAAGGCAACACCGCGCAATTCAAATAAAGATGACGGCGAATACCTTTGATTCACAGTATAGTGTAGAAGACTCCACTTTTTTATGAACGCGGCGCACT
>CAJOIG010000108.1 GCA_905234575.1 uncultured Oscillospiraceae bacterium | reverse complement strand
CATGGACCTCGCCTTCCCCCACCACGAGAACGAGATCGCCCAGTCCGAGGCCGCGAACGGCTGCAAGTTCGTGAACTACTGGCTGCACAACGGCTTCATCAACGTGGACAACAAGAAGATGTCGAAGTCCCTCGGGAACTTCTTCACCGTCCGGGAGGCCGCCGCGGTCTACGGCTACGACTGCATCCGCCTGTTCATGCTCATGAGCCACTACCGCTCCCCGCTGAACTACTCCGCGGACATCCTGGAGCAGGCCCAGAACGCCCTGGACCGCCTCCGCACGGCGAAGGACAACCTGGACTTCTTCGCGGAAAACGGCAAGGACGGTCCCATGACTGAGGCCGAGGCCGCTTTTGCCGCCGGGCTTTCGAAGCACCGGGAGCGCTTCATCGAGGTCATGGACGACGACTTCAACACCGCGGACGGCGTGTCCGTCATCTTTGAGCTGACGCGGGAAGTGAATGCCGCCGTGTCGCCCGCGGCCGACCCCACCAAGGCCCTCGCCGCCGCCCTGCGGCGTGCTCGGCATCCCCTTCGGCGCGGAGAAGAGCCTGGACGCCGAGATCGAGGAGAAGATCGCCGCCCGCCAGGCCGCCCGCAAGGCGAAGAACTGGGCCGAGGCCGACCGCATCCGCGACGAGCTCAAGGCCGCGGGCATCGTATTAGAGGACACACCGCAGGGCGTCAAGTGGCATAGAGTGTAAGCAAACTCACACGGCAAGGAGGGTGACGATATGTACTATGAATTCGGCCCCGATGGGATGAAACAGATCGATGAAAAGAATATCGACCCCGAGTGCATCACCGCGGGGTACATCACCCTCTCCCGCCTGAAGGACTGCTACCGCCGGTTCGGGTTCTCGAAATCCACGGTGGGCGCTACTTCCGCTCCGGCATCGCGGTGTACGAGGACTACAACTTCTGCACCATCACCGTCACGGACGCGAGCCACCCCCAGGAGGACGAGGACTGCGTCGCGCTCTACCTCAAAAAGAACTTCTTCCTCGTGGTGGACGTGTACGACCGGGACATGAGCACGGAGCGGAACTTCAAGGCCGCCCTCAGCCGATACCCCGCCGCAAATATCACCCTGGAGCGCCTGGTGTACGCCTTTCTCGACAGCATCGTCGCCCGGGACAACCGGGTCCTGGAGGACCTGGAGTTCCAGATCCACAAGCTGGAGGAGGGAATCTTCGAGGGCGAGGTGGACGAGGACTTCAACCGCACCCTCCTGGGCTACAAGACGGACCTGCTCGTCCTGCGGAACTACTACGTCCAGTTCATGGACATCGGCCAGGAGCTCATCAACAACGAAAACGACCTGTTCGCCGAGGACGATCTCCTGTACTTCCGCATCTTCCGGGACAAGACCGAGCGCCTCATGCAGAACGTCACGATGCTCGCGGATAACGTGTTCCAGATCCGCGAGGCGTACCAGTCCATGCTGGACGTGAACCTTAACAACACCATGAAGGTGCTGACGGTCATCAGCTCCATCTTCATGCCCCTGACCCTCATCACGGGCTGGTTCGGCATGAACTTCGTGAACATGCCCATGCTGAAATGGCAGTACGGCATCCCGGCGGTGCTGCTCCTCAGCGCCGCGGTGGTGGCCTTCATGGTCATCTACATGAAAAAGAAAAAGTGGTGGTGACCCGCCCAAAAAGGACCGGCCCGACGCGCATTTCACGCATCGGGCCGGATTTTTATGCTGTTGCGGGAGATCAGGGCGCCGCGACCAGGGCGTCGATCTCGTCCCAGGTCGTGAAGCCCTCGTCCACCAGCTCGCCGAGCTCCTCGCGAACGATCTCCGCGGTGGATTCGTCGTCCCCGACGTTCCGCAGAGCCAGTACATACCAGTCCAGCGCGGCGGCGTAGTCCTTCTCCACCCCCTGGCCGTGCTGGTACAGATAGCCGAGGTAGTCCATGGCCTCCGCGCAGCCCCGGTTCGAGGCCCAGCGGAACCAGTCCGCCGCCTGCGGACGGTCCTGCGGGATGCTGTCCGAGCCGTAGTAGTAGATCTTGCCGATCCCATACATGGCGTCGGCGGAGTCGGCTTCCGCGGCGACCGCGTACCAGTCCCGGGCCATGGCGTAGTTTTCTTCCACGCCGTAGCGACCGTAGAAGTAGGCGTCGCCCATGGTCAGGATCGCGTCCTCGCAGCCGAGGGAGGCGGCATGCTCGAACATCTCGACGGCCGTCGCCTCGTCCGGCTCCATGATGCTTTCATCCAGGTAATCCCAGGCCAGGTTCCAGACGGCCATTCCGTCGCCGTGGAAGGAGGCGCGCTCAAACCAGGTGACCGCCGTCTCCTCGTTTGCTTCCACACCCCAGCCCATGTCGTACATGACGCCGATGTTGTTGATGCTTTTGCCAAAGCCGTCATCGGCTCCGAGCATATACCACTCCATGGCTTGGGCGTAATCCTGCTCCACGCCGGGAAGGCCGAGGTCATAGACACGGGCGATGCCGAACCGGGCTTGGTTCACAAGCTCATAGTCGCCGCAGTCCAGCGCGGCGGTGTAATACTCGATGGCCATCGCGCCGTCCTGCTCCACGCCGTCGCCGCTGCGGTACATGTTCCCGATGCCGACGTTCGCGCCGACGCAGCCGAGGTCGATCGCCTGCTGGTAGAGATCGCGGGCCGTATCGGGGTCTTTGTCCACGCCGAAGGCCTGCCGATAGAGCTCTCCTTTGCCGAAATACCCCTTGGTGCAGCCGAGCTCGATGGCCCGGTCATAGCAGGCCATGGCCTCGGAAAAACGCCCGATGGCGCAGCTCTTTTCCCACAGGCGGCCGAGGAAGTACCAGGCCTCGCCGCTGCCGGCGTCCGCGGCCCGCTGCAGGGCTTCCTGGGCGGCCTCCTTGCTGAAGCCCTCGTCTGTCAAGCCGAAGAACCAGGCCTTGCCCTCGTCCAGGGCCTGCTGCGTCTCGGGGTCGAGCGCTGCCGCCGGGGCAGGCTCCTCTGCCGGGGCAGGCTCCTCTGCCGGGGCAGGCTCCTCTGCCGGGGCAGGCTCCTCTGCCGGGGCGGGCTCCTCTGCCGGGGCAGGCTCCTCCGCCGGGGCGGGCTCTTCCGCGGGGGCGGGCTCCTCCGCCTGCGTCGGGTTCAGGTCCAGGCGTGCCGCCAGCGCGGCGGTCCCCGCCAGCATCGACAGGACCAGCAGGAGCGTCAGGAATAATTTCAGGATTTTCATGGTCGCGCCCTCCTTGGGATATGCGGTCTTGTTTTTTGTCAGCTCCAGTATATATGTTTTTTTCGGAAAATACCAGAGGAAAAGCAAAGAAAAAACGTCCGGCGCAAAAACACGCCGGACGCTTGGATGGGAGAGCTTATTTCTGGGCCGCGACGAACTCGTCGAAGGTCATGGGGCAGCCGTTTTCCAGCATGCCGTTCCAGAGCATCTCCGCGGGGAAGGTGGTGTAATCGCCCGCCCAGATGAGGGGCATGAACTCGTTCTCGCGGATCTCCTCGGTCATGGTGTCGTTCACCGCGTCCTCCGCGATGAGCCACTCGTGGAGATATTCCTTGTAGGCCTGCTCGAGATCGACCTCGCCGGAGGGCTCGCCCGAGGCGCCGTAGTTCTCGGCGTACCAGACGTCATAGGTCATGGGGAAGACCACGCCCGCGGGGGCCTGGTCCACCGCGCCGGAGCCCGTGAAGTGCTGGATGTTCTCGTCGTCCGGGGTCTGGGCGGCGTCCAGATCGGCCTTCAGCAGATCGCCCTTGTCCTGCCAGAACGTATCCTTCAGCAGGGTCTCCAGGAGGTATTCCTTATACTCGTCGAACTTGGGGTAGGGCTCGTCGGACGAGGCCTCGCCGGAGGGCTCGCCGGAGGATGCCTCGCCGGAGGCGCCGCCCGCGGCAGCCGCGCCCTCGGTCACGACGGGGAACACGGAGCCGGCCTCGTCGGGGTTCGGGGTGATGGTGACGACGGCGTCGGACTTAATGCCGGCGATGGTCACGGTCTCCGCGGTGGGATACTGGTGCGGACCGCCGAGGGTGACGTTCGAGTAGGTGATCTTGCCGTCCGTCGTGGTGACGCCGGAGCCCGCGTCGCCCGCCGCGATGGGACCCATGTCGCAGGGCGCGGAGCAGGAGATGGTGAAGACCAGGTCCTCGCCGTCGGCGACGGTGTAGGTGTCATAGACGGAGCCGTCCATGCCGTTGATGATGGTGACGCTGTGGCTGCCCGCGGCCAGGGCGGGAACGCACAGACACAGGGCAAACACCAGGGCGAGCACGAAGCTCAGAGACTTTTTCATGGGTTTTCCTCCTCGTTTCTTGATAACCGTATTATAATCTTACGGGTGCGCCTTGTCAATTAAAACAAAAACCCCGGCTCGAATGAGTCGGGGTTTGTCGGTTTTGTCTGCGTCAGGCCTGGGGCTTGAAGCTGTCCTTCAGCGCCACGGCCCGGTTGAAGACCAGCCGCTCCGGCGTGGAATCGACGCTGTCCACGGCGAAATATCCCATACGCAGGAACTGGAAGCTCTCGGGGGCCTTGGCGTCCGCCAGGGCGCGCTCCACCTTGCAGCCCGTAAGGGTTTCCAGAGAGTCCGGGTTCAGGCAAGCCAAAAAGTCCTCCGCGGCGTCGGGCTCGGGGTCGGAGAACAGATCGTCGTACAGGCGAATCTCCGCGTCGGCGCAGTTTCCGGCGTCCACCCAGTGGATGGTGCCGCGGACCTTCCGGCCGTCGGGGGCGTTGCCGCCGCGGGTGGCGGGGTCGTACTCGCAGAAGACGGCGGTGACGTTCCCCTCGGGATCCTTCTCGCAGCCGGTGCATTTGACGATGTAGGCGCCCTTCAGCCGGACCTCGTTGCCGGGATAGAGGCGGTTGTATTTCTTGACGGGCTCCTCCATGAAGTCGTCCGCCTCGATCCAGAGCTCCCGGGAGAAGCTGACGGGCCGGGTCCCGGCGCTCTCGTCGAGGTTGTTGTTCTCCACGTCGAAGGTCTCCGTCCGCCCCTCGGGGTAGTTCGTCACGACGAGCTTCACGGGGCGCAGCACCGCCATCCGCCGGGGAGCGCGGAGATTGAGCTCCTCCCGCAGGCAGTGCTCCAAAAAGCCGTACTCCACGGTGGAGTTCACCTTCGACACGCCGATGCGGCCGATGAAGGTGCGGACGGCGCTGGGGGTATAGCCCCGGCGGCGCAGACCGCAGAGGGTCGGCATGCGCGGGTCGTCCCAGCCGGAGACATAGCCCTCCTCCACGAGCTTCCGGAGCTTGCGCTTCGACATGACGGTGTGGTCGATGCCGAGGCGGGAAAACTCGATCTGCCGGGGCTTCGAGGGCACGTCCGTGTGCTCGATGACCCAGTCGTACAGGGGGCGGTGGTCCTCATACTCCAGGGAGCAGAGGGAGTGGGTGATGCCCTCCAGAGCGTCCTGGATGGGGTGGGCGAAGTCGTACATGGGGAAGACGCACCACTTGGTGCCCTGCCGGTGGTGCTCGATATAGCGGATGCGGTAGAGCACGGGGTCACGCATATTGAAGTTGCCGGAGGCGAGGTCGATCTTCGCGCGGAGGGTGTATTTTCCCTCGGGGAACTCCCCGGCGCGCATCCGGGCGAAGAGGGCAAGATTCTCCTCGATGGGGCGGTCCCGCCAGGGGCTGCGGGCGGGTGTGTTCACGGCGCCGCGGTACTCCCGGAACTGCTCGGGGGTCAGCTCGCAGACGTAGGCGAGGCCCTTTTTGATGAGGCCGACGGCCAGCTCGTAGGTCTTCTCGAAGTAGTCGCTGCCGTAGAAGAAGCGGTCGCCCCAGTCGAAGCCCAGCCAGTGGATGTCCTCCTGGATGGCCTCGACGAACTCGGTGTCCTCCTTGGCAGGGTTCGTGTCGTCCATTCGGAGGTTCGTGATGCCGCCGAAGCGCTCGGCAGAGCCGAAGTCGATGCACAGGGCCTTGCAGTGGCCGATGTGGAGATACCCGTTCGGCTCGGGCGGGAAGCGGGTGTGGACCTGCATGCCCTCGAAGCGTCCGCCGGGGCCGATGTCCTCCTCGATGAAGTCGGTGATGAAGTTTCTGACGTTTTCGTCCATGGATTGCCTCTCCTCATGGTATAAGCTATCCGGGATTATACACTATCCCGCGGGTTTTTACAATAGAAATGCTCAGGTCCCGCCGGTCTCCACGCGCCAGAGCTGCACGCGGGTCACGCCGTCGTTCTGATCGAAGACCCGGGTGAAGCGGCCCCCGCCGTCTTCGTCGAACCAGAGCCGCCAGAAGGTCCCGGCTCGGCGCAGGTCGAACCGGGCCTGGATCGCCGGATCGTCCGAGTCGATGCTGCCGGAGCCGTCCCGCAGGGTGCGCCAGCGGGAGGCCTGTGGGAGGGGATTCTCGCCGCCGAAGTCCCATTCGGCGTAGTACTCGAACCAGCCGAGGATGTCCTGCATGGAGCTCGCCAGCACGACATAGACCTCCCGGGGTTCGGCGGGATGCAGGAGCGCCGCCGCTTCCGCCGCCTCCGCCGGGGTCAGACCGGGAGAGCAGGAGCGTATTCTGGATGGCCTCGTAGGCCGCCTCCGTTCCCAGGCGTTCGGCAAGATACGAGGCCGGCGCGTCCCCGGAGCAGGCCAGAAGCTCCCACAGAGCGGCGGAGGTCTCCGGCTCCTCTGTGAGGGCCCGGGCAACGAGCACGGCGCGCTGCCCGGTCTGGGAGCCGCCGTCCCACAGGGCGGGATGGCCGGACGCGGCCTCGAAGCAGTATCCCTTGTCCCACCAGGAGGCGATGACCGCGTCGGGGTCCGCCGCGTTCTCCCGGACCCAGGCCATGGCCTCGGCATAGGAATCCGACATGGAGGGCCGGACGCCCCGGGCGCAGCGGACGGCGCCCGCCAGGACGGGAGCCGCGGCCCCGGCGCAGAGCAGCAGGGCAAGGACCGCCCGCAGAAGACCCGCCCGGCGGCCCGCCTTCGGGAGCTTCGCCGGCACGAGACGGTCGATGCCCATGCCGGCGAGGATACCCACGGGCACGGCCAGATGCTCGACGAAGCGCACGCCCCGGGTGCAGGCGGCGAGGCAGCCTAGCAGGAACACGCCCAGCACGCAGGCGTACATGCCCCGGAGTAAGCGGTCGTCCGCCGGGGGCGGGGGCGCCGCCTTTTTCGGGCCCTTGGTCTTCGGGGGTTTCGGCCGCCGCAGGGCCCGGCCCCAGAGGTCGCCGAGCGCCCCGAGGCAGAGAAGGAGCGTCGTCAGTCCGCCGACGCCGTTCACAGGCGTGAGCTTCTCGCCGGGGACGTAGGAGGAGAACCACTGGGCGAAGCGGGCCGGACCGAAGGGGCCGCGGCGCAGCTCGTTCACGGAGACGAAGAGGTTCGGCAGCTCGTCCGAGCGGAACGCCGCCGTGGAATCCGTCGTCTTTTTCAGGGCGAGCAGCAGGTACGCCGGCCCGTTGCCGATGAGGACAAGCGCCAGCGTGAGGCCGACGGCCAGCAGGAACGCCCGGGTCTCGCCGCGGCGGAAAAGCGCCCGGAGCCCGCCGGAGCGATCCTCCGTGAGCCGCAGGAACAGCAGGAACGCGGCGCCGCCCGCGGCGGCGAGCGCGGCGAGGAGCAGGGAATAGACGTACCAGCACTGGGTATAGAGCAGGGTCGCCGCCGCGAAGCCGACGGCCAGGGCGCCGCGTCCCCGCCGGGTCCGTGCGCGGAGGGTCTCCGTCAGCAAAAGGAGGAGCACCGTGTCCAGCAGTACGACGAACATATCCGTGTCGAAGCGCCCGGGGGCGGTGCGGAGGACGAACACGGAGGAGCAGGCCGTCAAAAGGCCCGCGGCGAGGCCGCCGACCGGACCGCCCGCGCGAAAGGCCAGCAGAAAGGCCGCCGCAGCCGCAAGGGCGGCCATGGCGGTCGAGAGCCAGTATTCGACGGCATAGAGCTCCGTGCCGAACAGGGCGTGGAGGACCCGCCAGACCCCGGCGGTGAGCACGGCGATGCCGGGCTGATAGTCGGCGCTGCGGCCCTCGGGGGCATAGCGGCGGG
>CAJOIG010000107.1 GCA_905234575.1 uncultured Oscillospiraceae bacterium | reverse complement strand
TGCGTGCGGGATTTCCTGCTGGAAAATCCAAAGGCTGTCGTTACCCAGCATCAGATGGGACCGAAAACGCTGCTGCGGGCCATCACGGAAAACGAGGTGGACATCGCCATCGGCGGGGAATTCCTTGCGACGCAGGAGCTCGACTGGACGGAACTCTACGCCCAGCGCGTGGGCATCGCCGTCTGGGCGGGGAGCGAGCTGGCCCGACGCAAAAGCGTGTCCGTGGCGGAGCTGAAAGACGAGACGTTTCTATGCAACAACTCCAACGCCGATATGGAGATGCTGACCTGGAGCATCTGCGAGCGGGCGGGTTTTACGCCTGCGGTATCGCTGACCAGCAATTACTCGAACCTCATCGGGGAGTTGGTAAGCCGCGGCCGCGGGATCACGGTCATACCGGAGCCGCTGTTCAATGAGAAGAACGACGGAAACCCCATGGATTGGGCCAAGAAGATCGCCATGATCCCGCTGGAAGAGGAGTACTGCGTTCTCCGCAGTGTCGCGGCCATCTCCCGCAGCCGCTATGTCCGCAGCGCGGCCATGAAGCTGTATCGGCAGATCGTGGCAAGAGCGCCATCTCTATACTGAAAAAGACAGACGCTGTGCCAGAGCTCAGGCACAGCGTCTATCTTTTAGGTAAGGGTTGTTATAGGATGAAGGTACGGACAAGCTGGCTGACATAAGAGTACAGCCGTTCCTCCAGATCAAAGGCGCAGCCGCCCATGATCCACTCGTAGATACAGCCCCGCAGAAACACGCGGATCATGTCTACGATCTGATTCGCATCCAGCTTGTCGGTGATCTCGCCTCGCTCCTGCCCGGCAAGGATCACGGTGTAGAGCACGTTGTACGCGGGGTTGTTTCCCGGAAACCACTGCTCGTCCGGACGCAGGAAGATACGCTCCAGCTCGTCCTTCGGCGTGCCGATATTCAGCCAGGCGTAGTACCGGACAAAGCTCATGATGCGCTCATAGGCGGTATCGCCCGTGATGTTCAGTGTCAGAAAATCCGCGAAGGCGGGACCTTTTTCCTGAAAATTGTAGCGGTACAGCTCGCCCTTGTCGTGGAAATAGGCGTAAAACGTACCGACGGACACCTCCGCTGCTTCGCATATGTCCCGAATGGTGGTGCCGTGAAAGCCCTTCTCCTTCAGCAGCGCCATACCCTGGGCCAGAATATGTTCCCGTGTCCGCTGTGCCTTTTCTCCCAGAGGTTTTGTCATCTCGCTGCCGCCTTCCTGCAAAAAGTGCATAATTTCTTGTATCAAATAATGTGAATATTGTCAAGCAAAAAATAACCATAACATGAATGTTATCAATATATTACTTGTGTATTATTTGACACATTGTTTTTACACTCATTATAATGGGTTCAAATAACTCTATGGAGGGATGATCATCATGACCGAAGTATTGCATGCGCTCAGCCCCTGGTCGGAGGTGGATGCCTCCATCATCACCGGCCTCAGTCCCCGGTTCGAAACTCTGGAGGGGAAGACCGTGGGCCTCTTTGCGGACTTCATGGTACTGGCGACCCATATGCTGGAGACGGTGCGGAAGGAGCTGGCCGCCCGCTATCCCACGGCGAGATTCTCCTTCATCCAGTACACGACGGAAACGACGAACCTGGCAAAAGACCCGGTGTTCAAGCCGAGATTCGATGAATGGCTCGCGGGGGTGGACTGTGTTCTGGCGTTTTACGGCTCCGTGCCGTCCAGCTCTCTCTACCTGGGCTACAACGCTGCCTATATGGAAAAGGCGGGCAAGCCCACTGTCATGCTGGTGGTGCCCCGGACTTATCCCGCCGGGCTTCGCGGCGTGAAGGCCATGGGTGTTCCCAGCCTGCGGACGATACAATATAACGTGAAGGCCGATAAGATCAACGGCCATGTGGATCAGGAGGGCATTGACAAAGCCATGGCGCCGGATATCGCTGTCCTCTGCGACGAGCTCGTGGGGGCGCTCTGCGATCCGCTGACGCCGGAGGAGGCCCATCCCGCCGAGCCGGCGCAGGAATATGCCAGAAAGACATACACCGGCACCGCCCGGGAGATCAGTCGGGAGTTCTACCGGCTGGGCTTTACGAACGGCCAGCCCATCGAGATCCCCACCGAGGAGGCCATTGCCGAGATGCTGCGGGGCACGGACCTGGCCCCGGAAACGGTCATCGGCTATCTCCCGCCCAAGATGGGCGCGGCAACGGTAAAGAGCATCGCCATAAATGCCGTGATGGCGGGCTGCCTGCCGACATATCTCCCGGTGCTCATCGCGGCGGTGCGCGGTGCGCTCGATCCGAAGATCATCCTGGAGGGCTGGACCTGCTCCCAGTCTACCTGGGGACCTGTCATCACCGTCTCCGGCAAGGTGACGGAGGACATCGGCCTGAACACGGCGGACAACGCTCTGTCTCCCTACTATAAAGCGAATGCCTCCATCGCCCGGGCCTTCGGATACATCATGATGAATATCGCCGGGCTGCGCCCGGGCATCGAGGATCTGTCCGAAATGGGGCACGAGAACCGGCTTGGCTTGTGCATCGGCGACAGCTATGTGAATAACCCGTGGGCCCCGGTGCACGCGGATATGGGACTTGATCCGGAGGCCTCCGCCGTCACCATGTTCTGGCCCCAGGAACATCGCTGCCTGGCTGGAAAGAGCGTAGGGGATTTCCTGGACGGCCTGTGCAGGATCGATGTGGTCGGATGGGAGCCGGGCCTCGAGATCATCCTCACACCCATGGCGGCGCAGATGTTCGCCGACGCAGGCTGGACGAAGGAGCGCATACAAAAGTACATAGTTGAATACGCCCGTAAGCCGGCGGAGCAGGTGGACCTGCAGTGGCTCGTGGGGAACAACCACATCCCCACCTCCGTGGATCTGCCCCTCAAGCCGAATCATTCCACCCGCATCTTCTGGGACGACCGGCATATGTTCACCATCGTGGCCGGGGGCAAGGCCGGGCCGATGATCACGGTGCTGGCCGGCGGCGGCGACCACGGCGGGCCGTCCTGCACGAAGATCGAGCTTCCGAAAAACTGGGACGCGCTCGTCGCGGAATATGCCGACGTGCGCCCGGCATACATCGAGTATTAAAGGACTGGGCGTCCAGAAAACTGAATATCAAGAGGAGGAAGCGGTATGAAACGAACACTCAGCATCCTGCTGGCGCTGGCGCTGTGCCTGAGCATCGGCGCGTATGCGTCCGGGGAGCCCTCCGGCGGGGCGTCGGGTTCGGCACTGCCGGAGGACATCGCCGACCTGCCCACCGTCGAGGCGGAGGCGTGGGTAGAGGTGTCCGACGAGCGCGTGGGGCTGGAAGGTCCGGCCTTTGACGGAGACGGGAACCTCTATGTGTGCAGCGTGGGCATGAACTACCCTGTGAACTACATCGTGAAGATCGATCCGGAAAAGAACATCACCACGGTCTACGAGGGGGAACTCAGCCCCCTGGGGCTGGCCTTCCATGAGGACGGTCGGCTGTTCGCCGTCTGCCGGGAGGGAACGCTTCTCATCCTGGACCCGGACGGTACGGTGCTGGAGAGCGTCACGCCCTCCTGTGAGGGCAGGACCTTCTCGCTGAACGACCTGTGCTTCACCGCGGCCGGGGATCTGCTCGTCACCGACTGGCAGGGCAGCGCCGCGAACCCCATCGGCGGCATCTATCTGCTGACGGCGGAGAGCGGGTATACCGAGGCGCTGGTGGTCGCCGACAAGCTGGCGGGGCCGAACGGCATCTCCCTGTCCCCGGACGGAAATACCCTGTGGGTCGGCATGACGAATGAGCTGTCCGTCTACCGCATCGACCTCCGCTATGAAAACGGTCGGCCGGCGGCGGAGAGCATCGAGAAAATTTACGAGAATACGGGCTCCGGTCAGCCGGATTCCAACAAGACGGACGCCGAGGGAAACCTGTATCAGGCCATGATCCAGGCGGGATATATTCTGGTGTTCAGCAGCGAGGGCGAGCCGATCGAGAATGTCCTCTGCCCGGATTCGAGCCTGCGCATGACCTCGAATCTTGCCATCAAACCTGGTACCACCGAGGGCTACATGCTGGCCTCGGGCTTCGGCGCGGGCTCCTGGATCTATACCTTTGAGACGCTGGCCCCCGCCAAGGGCGCGGAGGCGGAGGCCGCTTCGGAGGAACCCTCCGGCGAGGCCTCGGGGGACGCCAGCGCGGCGAGCAAAAACATCTCCTACCAGCACGGGGACTATGCCGCTGTCTCGGATAACGGCGGCGTCATCACCCTGCGGCCGGAGGTCGCGGATGTGCTGGAGGTCGCGGACGGCGCGGAGGTATCCGGTGACGTCATCGAGGGCGTGTATATCCGGGCGGACGATATCCGTGTCCGGGAGTTTCCCGAGGACGGCGAGTACGGTGCGTACAGCGTAGGTGTCACGGGCATCTCAGTCATCAACGATACCGTGACCGTGGGCGGAGAGACGGGCTACTACGACGTGGCTTATACCGTGGGCAGCGACGCGGTCCCCTCCGTTACGGAGGGCAAGGAATACTCGAACGTCATCCTGCTGGACAACGAGGACGAGACGGCTTGGAACGAGAGCGCCATGCGCCGGGGCGAGAATACCTTCGGCGCGGTCATCAGCACAGGCGGCGATTCCTCCGTGGGGGAGGTCGTCACCATCGACAACACCTTCGCCTGGTTTGACGGCTGGGTGCGCACAGCACTTCTGGCAAACTACGGCAGCGGCAATGTCGGCGCGGATATCGTAGTGAAAAACTCACAACTCGTCGGTCTCGGCGGGGAGAGCTACAAATACGGCTGGATGGCGCTCTACGGCGGCGCCCGTTCCACGATCCTGCAGACCGGCGGGGATCACTATTTCTACAACACCGGCGTCGCCACCGAGGGCTGGGGCGCCTATGCGCTGGAGGGTGTGCCCTCCAATGTGATCGCCGTGAACTCCCGGGCGGACGTCTACGGCGGCGGCTACGGGATGTACAACCCCGGTACCCTGTGGAGCGAGATCTACGGCGGCGATTTCCGCTCCGCCATGTACGGTCTGTTTCTGACGAACGACTCCAAGGCCGTCATCGGCAGCGTGTATGACGTGGACGGGGACGGCGTGTCCGTCTACAGCGGGCATGACGTTTATAAATACGACGATCTGAGCGGCGTGGAGGCGGCGGGCCTCGCGACGGAGGACGGCGGCTCGTATATCGCCGCGGACTTTGCGGCGCTTTTGAGCCACAACACCGCCATGAGCCGCAACGGCACCGCCGGAAACGACGATATCGCCTATGTGCACGGCAGCACCCTGACCACGGACGATCTGACATATGCGTTCGATGAGAACAATTACGGCATCTACATCCAGGACTACGCGGCCTCGGATGACAACGGCGGGGCGTCCTGGTTCTGGATCAGCTCCTGGCGCGGCTCCACCATCGTGAACCGCTCCTCCAACTGGACCATCGACGTGGACGACTCCGAGCTCATCAGCCGCCGGGGCGTCATCTATTACGGCACGCCCGACTGGGAGGGTGCCTCCAAGAAATCGAACTTCATGCTGGACGACTCCGTGGCGAAAGCAAACGGCGCGGTCTTGCATCTCAGGAATCTGAGCGTCGAGGGCGACATCATCCACAACGATTTCTTCCGTCCCATGGCGGTGAACCTCGATAACGCCTCTCTGGCGGGCGCGGTGGTGTCCGGCACGGCGGGAAGCTGGAACGCCATGTGGAGCCCGGAGAGCATCGAGGAAAGCGAGGCCTGGGCCGTGGCGCAGGAGCAGATCGTCGCCTGGAAGAACGGCGAGGTGCCCAACTCCATCCTGAACGATTTCAGCCCCTTTGCCGACGTGGAGCTGGACGCGGCGAAGATTTCCGCCAATCTCAGCTATGACCCGGCGGATATCGACAAAAGCTTTGACGGCGTGACGATGACCGTGGGCGCGGGCTCTGTGTGGACGGTGACGGGTGAA
>CAJOIG010000106.1 GCA_905234575.1 uncultured Oscillospiraceae bacterium | reverse complement strand
GAGCTGGGTCTGCCAGGTCTGGTAGGAGAGGTTGATGTGCGCGAACACGATGGCTGCGACGACGACGGCGACCAGGGGCGCGATGGAGGCCCAGAAGTTGGGCAGCTCATCCTCGTTGAGCTCGAGCTCGACGTCCTCGCCGTCGTAGCCCTCGCCGTTCTCGCGGGCCTTCTTGACCAGGCGGATCTGATACACCAGGAAGAGGGCGATGCCGACAAGGCCGGTGGCGATGGAGAGGATGGGGGCGTCGAACAGGCCGGTGCCGAGGAACATGTTGGGCAGGGAGCCGGGGACGTTGGGGACCGGCATGCAGAAGTTGATGGCGCGATGCCCTGGGCGGCGATCATGCCGACCTTGCGGGGCAGGTTCGCGGCCTTCATCAGGGGCGCGGCCACGACCACGACCACGAAGATGAAGGTGCCGACGCCGGCGAGCATCAGAATGACGGCGGTGGCGGAGATGGCGAGCCACGCGCGGTCGGTGCCGAGGAGCTTGATCATCGTGTTGCCCACGGACTTGGAGCAGCCCGTCTCGTCCATGAGGTAGCCCAGCAGGCCGGACATGGTGAAGACGAAGAACATCATCTGGACCAGGTTCGCAACGCCGGAGGGGAAGACCTCGAAGATGGACACATAGAACGGATTGGTGGAGCCGAGGGCCGCGATAATGGCGGCGATCAGCGCGGCGATGCCGGTGTGCACATTCTTGTAGCAGAGAATGATGAACACGACGATCGACAAGATCACGAACAGGCCGGACAGCCACACGTTCGTGCTCCCGAACGCGCCGGCAGCCGCCGCTTCGACCTCACCGGTGGCTTCGCCCGAGGCGAAAGCGCCCACCGTGAGCAGCATGCAGGCTACCAGAAACACGCACAGGAGAGCCAGGAATCTTTTCATGGCACAGTCTCCTTCTTTTTCTGCCGGGACATTCGCTTCCCAGCGTAATCTATGGAAATTATAGCATTCATGAACAAATTGTGTCCAGTGCTTTTGGCAGTTTCTTAACGAAAAAATGTCAACTTTTCTGATGTATCCCGACATCGAATTCATTGAAATGTTTTTTTGCCGCTGTATGGCGCAATTCGTAATTATCTGTTATACTCATAACAAGCAAACTTGGCGAAATAGGAGCCGGGCGCCGCCGACCTCGCGGTCCCGGGAAAGGAGAGAGCGCAATCATGTATCAGATCAACCAGCAGACCTGCGTGTGCTGCCACAACTGCCGGATGGAATGCCCCATGCAGGCCATCAACTATCTCGGCTCGAAGTACCAGATCGATCCCGAGAAATGCGTGGAGTGCGGCCTGTGCGCGAAGCTGTGCCACACCGGGTCCATCCATGACGTGGACCATCCGGAGCCGGTCGTGCCCCACGATCCCGTGGAGAAGACGGCGGATGTCGTCGTCTGCGGCGGCGGCAGCGGCATCGTGGCCGCGGTGCGCGCGGCCCAGGCGGGGAAGAAGGTCATCCTCGTGGAGAAGGCGGACAAGCTCGGCGGCAACACCGACTACGCCCACGCCTTTTTCCCGGTCTACACCAAATGGCACGAGGAGGCGGGGATGGAGGACTGCCGGGAAAAGGCGGTCGCCCATTACCTCAACGTGACGGACCATGTGCTCGACGAGGACGTGATCCGCACGGCGGTCTACGGCTGCGGCGAGTTCTTCGACTGGCTGTGCTCCTTCGGCACGGCGGAGAAGTATTACCACCTGGTCAATCTCGGGGACGCCGACGCCCACGGCCCCATTTACGGTCCGGGCCTTCTGGATTATCCCAAACGCTCCTTCGACAATCTCCTTTGCCGCGACGACGCCATCGGTCCCGGCTGGGGCGGCACGTATGTGAAATACACCATGCTGGACGCCATCCGGGACGAGAAGCTCCCTGTGGAGATCCTCACCGGCACGGCGGCGAAGCATATCGAGCTCGACGGCGAGGGCCGTGTCCGCGGCCTCGTCTGCGAGGACCGGGGCGGCGTTGTACATATCACCGCGCCCGCTGTCATCCTCGCCACCGGCGGCTTCGGCAAGAGCGACGAGAAGATCCGGGAATTCGCGCCCTGGTTCTTCGAGGGCGGGACGGAGATCCACCGCTTCTCGGTACCGACGGACACCGGCGACGGCATCGACATGCTGCGGGAGCTCGGCGTGGAGCCGGACCCCGAGCGGCTGTTCATCTCCATGTTCGGCCCGAAGCACCACCCCTTCTCGAACGTTTTGGCGGACATCGCCCTCGAGCCGGACATGCCCCAGTTCAACCTGGACGGCAAACGCTGGATCAACGAGGCGGACGGCCTCTTCGGCATGACGGCGCGCATCGCGCAGCAGCCGAAGGAGGTCTCCTGGGCCATCCAGACACGGGACGGCATCCAGACCATCGCGGACCGGTTCATCAATAATCCGGCCTTTGCCTCCAAGGCCTATCTGTACGAGACCTGGGAGGCGGAGCTGGAGGAGGAGGCCGCACTGCCCGTCGATCCGCCCGTGAAAAAGGCGGACACCCTGGCGGAGCTCGCCGAGGCGTGCGGCATGCCGAAGGACGCCTTCCTTGCCGCCGTGGAGCGCTACAACGCCGCCTGCGCCGCGGGGAAGGACGACGAATTCGGAAAGCCCGCCCAGTTCCTGACGCCCATCGGCGCGGAGGGACCCTATTACGCCATCCTCGGCAAGCGCTTCTCCGAGGCGGCCCTGGGCGGCCTGATGGTGGACGGGCAGTGCCGCGTCCTGCGGAACGACGGCAGCTTCATCCCCGGCCTCTACGGCGTGGGAGACGCCACGAGCGCCATGCACCGGCGCGGCAAGCTCGCCGTGATCTCCGAGCTCACCTGGGCCATGGCCTCCGCTTATACCTCCGGCAACCTGGCCGCGGCCTATGCCGATACGCGCGAAGGGAGGAACTGATATGTTTCTGCGAGACAATTCCGTGTTCGTGCCTGTGAAGGACCCGAACCTTTCCATGGAAAAAACGCCCATGCCCGCGCAGTCCGCGGACGAGCGGGTGAAGAATTTCGACGAGGTCGCCCTGGGCTATGCGCCGGAGCAGGCGGCAAACGAGGCATCCCGCTGCCTCAAATGCCCCGGACGGTACTGCTCCGAGAGCTGCCCGGCCCATGTGCCCACCACGGAGTTCATCGCCGAGGTGCGCGCCGGGAACTACCAGCGGGCCTACGAGCTCATTTCGGAGAAAAACTCTCTGCCTGCGATCACCGGCCGTGTCTGCGCCCAGGAGCGTCAGTGCGAAAGGAACTGCACCCGCGGCATCCGGGGGGAGAGCGTGTCCATCGGCCGTCTGGAAGCCTTCGTGGCCGGCTGGCACGCGGCCCACGGCGAGCCCCTGACCGGCGCTCCCGCGAACGGGATCCCCGTGGCGGTGGCGGGGTCCGGCCCCGCCGGCCTCGCCTGCGCGGATGTGCTGAGCCTGGCCGGATACGCGGTGACGGTGTATGAGGAAAAGCCGTTTTTCGGCGGCATCCCCGTCTACGGCATCCCCGGCTTCGTGCTGCCGAACGCCGTGGTGGAGCGGAAGCTCGAGGAGCTCCGTGCCCGGGGCGTGATGTTCGTTCCCGGCGTGAAGGTCGGGCGGGATCTCTCCGTGGAGGAGCTCTGCGGGAAGTTCAAGGGCGTTTTCGTGGCCACCGGCGCTTCAAAGTCCGTGCTTCCCGGCATTCCGGGCGAGGCGCTTCCCGGCGTTTATACGGCGAACGACTATCTCACCGCCGCCAATGTGGACGGAGCGCCCATTCAGGGCAGGCACGTCCTCGTGGTCGGCGGCGGCAACACCGCGGTGGACGCCGCCCGATGCGCCCGGCGTTCCGGCGCGGAGCGCGTTACCATCGTGTACCGCCGCTCCGAGGCGGAGATGCCTGCCCGGCGCGAAGAGATCGCCCACGCCCTTGAGGAGGGGATCGAGCTCTGCACCATGGCGGCGCCGGCGGAGTTCGTCGGTGAAAACGGAAAACTCGCGGGCCTTGTCTGCGAGCGGACCGAGCTGACCGCGCCGGACTATCCCGGCGGACGCTGCAACATCCGCGGCACCGGGGAGCGGTTCACGCTGGCGGCGGATGTCGCCGTGCTGGCCCTCGGCTTCACCGCCGAGCCCATCGAGGGCCTTGCCACGAACGACAAGGGCCTCATCGTGGTGGACCGGGAGACGCTGGAGACCTCCCGGGCGGGAGCGCTGGCCGGCGGCGACGCCGTCACCGGCGCGAACACCCTCGTCCACGCCATGGCGGCCGGACGCAAGGCGGCGGCACTCCTTCGGGAAAAGCTGGGAGCCTGACGCCGGCCGGGCGGTGCTTTCGCAGTCTGTCAAAGAACACCGATTTTCAAGCAGCGAAAATCGGTGTTCTTTGTGTACTGATGTTGTTAAAACATATTATTAGCATTCACACAAGGGCGAGCAGAAGGGTTTTGGATCGAAAACCGTATGATATAATCGATACTGCCCGGGCGGATGGTTGTGACAATACGCTGAAACATGGTAGCGAAAGGAGTTTCTTTTTTCTGCCGGATTTGCTATATTATTAACGAGAATATGTGCCGTGGAACGGCTCGGATACTTGAAAGGAAGCGTACCAATGAAAAACTATTTCGATCTCACCGGGAGAAACGCTATGATCTTCGGCGGTGCCGGCGGCCTTGGAAAGCTGATCGCCCAGGCTTATGCGGAGGCCGGCGCGAACGTCGCCATCGCCTCCCGCGGCGAGGAGAAGCTGAAGGCCGCGTGCGAGGAGCTCAAGGCCGCCACCGGCAAGGAGTTCCGCTACTATGTCTGCGACGCCACCGACGAGGCGGGCGTCGAGGCCGTGGCGAAGCAGGCCAATGAGGACATGGGCCCCGTGACCATCCTCGTGAACTCCCAAGGCATCAACAAGAAGGTCCCCGTGTTCGATTTCCCTATCGAGGAGTTCAACAACGTCATGAACGCCAACGTGACCTCCATCCTCATCACCGCGAAGCACTTCGGCAAGTACATGAAGGAAGCCGGCTACGGCAAGATCGTGAATGTCTCCTCCGTCCGCGGCAAGATCGCGACCCGCGGTCCCGGCAACGCGGCCTACTGCTCCAGCAAGGGCGCGGAAGACATGCTGACGAAGGTCCTCGCCGCCGAGTTCGGCCCCTACGGCATCACCGTGAACGCCTTTGGACCCAACATCATGAAGACCCCCATGATGACGAAGGTCTTTGAGATGCGCGCGAAAGAAGCGAACGTCACCGTCGAGGAGTACCTGCGTCAGCAGGGCGCGAGCCTGCCCCTGCGCCGGATGTCCGACCCGGACGACTGCGTCGGCACGGCGCTGTTCCTGGCGGCTCCCGCCTCCGACTTCCTGACCGGCAACATTCTTTATCCCGACGGCGGCCTGACGGCGGTCGGCTGATCTGAACACGAAAGGGGAGGGACCCATGAGCAAGATCATGAGCATGGAGGAGGCGGCTTCCCTCGTCCATGACGGCGATACGATCTGGATCAACTCGTTCTCCGCTGTCGCCTCCCCTGTGGAGCTGAACAAGGCGCTGACGGAGCGCTTCCGCCGCACCGGCAGTCCCCGGCATCTTTCGGTCTACAGTCCCTTCAGCTTCAGCGACTGGGACGAGAACAGCGATGTGGAGGGCTATATCTGCGAGGGCGCGGTGGACCGCGTCGTGGTGGGTTTTTTCGGGAGCCTGCGGCGGACCTGCAAGGCCATCATGAATAACGAGATCGAGGGCTACAACCTCCCTGGCGGCGTCATGTCCCACATGATCCGCGCGGCGGCACGGGGAGCGGACACGCTCTTTTCCACCACGGGCCTCAATCTTTTTGTGGATCCGCGGATCGGAGAGTATCGCCTCAACGAACGCTCCACCCGGGAGCTCGTCCACTATTCCGTGAACCCCAAGGGGACGGAGGGCCTGCTCTATGACATCCCGAAGGTGGACGTGGCGTTTCTGAAGGCCACCTACTCCGACGAGCGGGGAAACATCTCCTTCCAGAACGAGGGCGCCTCCATCGACGCCCTCTCCGTGGCCCAGGCCACCCACCGCAACCACGGCAAGGTCATCGTGCAGGTGAACCGTCTCGTGAACCGGCACATGCCGCCCCGCAGCGTGGAGATCCCCGCCGCCCTGGTGGACGCCGTTGTCCTCTGCCCCGAGCAGAAGCAGCTGACGAACCTGGACGGCTACTACGATTTCATCTGCGGGAAATACGTTCCCACCGGCAAGATCCTGCGCGCCTGCCGGGAGGAGATCCGGGACAAGATCGGCGCCACCAGCGCCCGCAACGAGCTGCATCGCGCCAT
>CAJOIG010000105.1 GCA_905234575.1 uncultured Oscillospiraceae bacterium | reverse complement strand
TCTCGTTGATGACCACCGAGGTGTCGAGGCCGTACCACTGGGCCGCGTCCCCCGCGGCCTTGCGGACGGCGTACTTCGTGTTCAGCAGGAACTCGTCCAGCGCGGTGAGGCCGGACTTCGTCGCCACGGATTTGCGGATGAGGCAGAATTTGAAGGTACCGACGGTGGAGGCGCCGTAGATGGAGTATTTCTTATCCTGGGGCGGCAGCTCGCCCGATGCCTGCAGATCCTGCACGATCTGGCGCAGGTACACGTTCACCCGCTGGCTGCGGCGGAAGCCCAGGTCCAGCCGGATGCGGAAGACGAAGTCCGTGCCGTAGGTCTCGACGTGGTAGCGCGCGGTCTCCGGCTCGCCGAGGACGTTCACCGAGACGAACCAATACGCCTGGGCGCGCTTCGGGTCCTTGTCGAAGATGGAATAGAGGATGTCCCGGTCCATGAGCTCCGAATCGCTCAGATGGCTGAGGAACACGAGGTTGTGCGTCAGGAGCGGAATGCTCTCGTCGCCGTGGAGCTCCTCGAGCGCGGGCAGGAACTCCCGAAAGCGCAGGCGCGTGCTGTACTTGCGCTCGAGCTGCGTGCCCCGGTGCCAGACGACCATGAGGAACAGCAGCAGCAGCGTCAGGATGACGGTGACATAGCCGCCGTGCATGAACTTGCCGAGGCTCGACAGGAAGAACACCGCCTCGATGGCGCCGAACACGACGAGCACGACCCAGGACAGCACCCCGAGACGCCGGACCTTCCGCAGGTACACGGAGATGAGCAGCGTCGTCATCAGCATGGTGACGGTGATGGCGAGGCCGTAGGCGGACTCCATCCGCGCGCCGGAGCGGAAGTACAGCACCACGAGGCTGCATCCGATCCAGAGGATGGTGTTCACCTTGGAGATATAGAGCTGGCCCTTGGTATCCGAGGGATAGCGGATCTCAAGATGCGGCAGGAGGTCAAGGCGGATGGCCTCGGAGACGAGCGTATACGAGCCCGTGATGAGCGCCTGGGAGGCGATGATCGCGGCGAGCGCGCCCAGGAGCACCGCGAAGGGACGCATCCCCTGGGGCAGCATCAGGAAAAACGGGTTCAGATCCGGGACGCGGGCCAGCATCGGCCCCCGGTTCTGCAGGATCCACGCGCCCTGCCCGAGATAGTTGAGGATGAGGCAGAGCTTCACGAAGGGCCAGCTGAAGTAGATGTTCTCCTTGCCGACGTGCCCCATGTCGGAGTAGAGCGCCTCCGCGCCGGTGGTGGCAAGGAACACGCTGCCGAGGATCATGAAGCCCGCCTTGTTGTACGGGCTGAGCAGAACCCGCACGGCATACAGGGGATTGAACGCCCGGAGCACCACGGGCAGGGAGACGATCTTCCACACGCCCGTGAGACCGAGGAACAGGAACCACAGCAGCATCACCGGGCCGAAGGCCTTGCCGATGCGGCTCGTACCGGCGTGCTGCACGGCGAAAAGGGCCGAGATGATGACGAGGGTGATGAGCACGACCTTCACCTGCCGGAAGCCCAGGAACCGGTCCATGGCCGGGATGCTCCGCAGGCCCTCAACGGCGGTAGTGACAGTGACCGCCGGGGTCAGGACGCCGTCGGCCAAAAGCGCCGCGCCGCCCAGCATCGCCGGGAAGATGAGCCACTTTCCGGCGTTTTTCACGAGCGCGTACAGCGAGAAGATGCCGCCCTCGCCGTGGTTGTCGGCCTTCATGGCGATGAGGACGTATTTGATCGTGGTCAGCAGCGTGATGGTCCAGATGACGAGCGACAGCGCGCCGAGGATGAACGCCTCGTCCACATTGTCGATGCCGCCGTTGCCCTCGAGGATCGACTTCATGACGTACATCGGCGAGGTGCCGATGTCGCCGTACACGATGCCGATGGTCACGAGGAACATCCCGAAGCGAAAGCCCTGTCGTTTTTTCGTTTCCACAGTGTCCATGGTTGCCTGTCTCCTTCTTCTATCCGCGGGGAATCCCGAGCATATCCCCGAGAAGGGACAGTTCCTCGGAAACGTCGCCGTAGATCACGGCAAAATGCGGCTCCCAGCCGTCCCGCACCGTGCGCCGGACCATTTCCTCGGCGTTTTCGTCGAGACGCAGCACGAGGGAGGTGCCGAAAAACTGCTTCGGGCGGTCCAAAATCTCCCCCGTTTCGATGAGAAAGCGGAAGGCGCCGTCCGGCGCGCGGCCGACGCGGAAGATGGTCGCCCGATCTGCGGGACGGCAGCCGAACTCCAGCGTCGGGCCGATGTGCCGATTGCAGTGCTCGCCGATCGCGGCGCCGGTGTCCGGCCTGGCCAGAGAGCAGGCCGCGGTGCCGCAGTGCCAGAAGGTCAGGGTGTTCTCCCCCTCGTCCAGCGAGACGGGATCCCCGAAAAACACGGGCGTGCCGGTGAGGAACTGCCCCATCCACATGGACAGCGCGCCCCAGGCGTCCGTCTCGCAGCTCGCGGCGACGCCGAGGTCGTTCAGGATGCCCAGCACCGCGCAAACCGGGGTGCCGTAGGCCGTGAAGAGGTCCGGCCAGCACCGGGAGGCCAGCGCGCCGATATGGTATTCCCGCGTCCAGGTCTCGTAGGCCTTATACAGCCGGGCAAAGCCGAGGCGGTTTGCCTCCGGCGTCCCGGCAAGGCCCACGGTGCGCCGCTCCGCGTCCGCGAGGAACTCCGCGGCCTCGGCGTCCGAATAGCTCCGCGCCCGGTCCAGAAGCTCCCGCACCTCCACGGACACGAGCCGCACGCCGAAGACCGCGAGCATATCGAGGTCCTGGGCCCGGCCGAAGCCAAAGCCCTCCGGCGTATGTCCGACCTGGGCGAGGGTGAGCTCCGTCAGGGCGCGCTTGAGCTCCGCCGCGCGGATCGCGGCGCGGAGGGCGGTTTTCGTTGCTTCCTCCCCCGGACCGCCGTAGACGAAGGGGAACGGCCGGTCCCGGAAGCGCCGGATGGCGTTCCCGGCGGAGTAGGCTCCCGTCAGGGAGTTGAGGCGCAGGCGGCCGCCGTCGATGACGGGCTCCCGCAGGGTCCACAAAAGGACGGGCGTCTCCCGGAAGCGGGTCAAGAGCTCGCAGGCGTAGGCGGCGTTCGCGAAGGTGGTGTTCTGCAGAACGAACAGCGCTGGCTCGTTCACACCCTCCAGAAACTCGCCCACGGCCGTGGGGGACAGCAGCGGCCCCTCCGGTGCGAGAACCTCGCCGCTCAGGCTTCGCAGCAGCGAGAGCGACGCCCGAAACGCCGCGTTCGCGCTCTCCTGGTGGAAGGTGGGTACGCCGATGGGGACATAGACGACGGGCGCGCTCATGCCCCGGCCTCCCCGCGCACGACCTTGACCGTGGCGCAGAAATCCTCGTCCCCGAGGTCCGCCGCCATGGCCGCGTCATATACCCGTACGGCGTTCTCCTCCCCGGGCATGGGCAGGCCCGCCTGGGCCGCGAGCCCGACGCAGAGATGCACGTCCTTGTGCATGTTCCGAATGGAGAAGGCGGTGGTGTAGTCCTCCGCAGCGAGGGGCGCCTTTTTCGTGTCGAGATAGGCGTTCTGCCCGCCGCCGTAGGAGATGGCGAGGGCGTAGGTGGGGATGTCGATGCCGAAGGCCCCCGCGAGGGAAGCAGTCTCGTTCACGCCGTTCTGGATCTGGCTGACCAGGGCGTTGTGGCAGAGCTTCATGACGAGGCCCTTGCCGTTGCCGCCGAGACGTAGGATATTCTGCCCCATGCAGCGCAGGACGGGCAGGGCCCGCTCGTACGCCGCCTCGGACCCGCCGACGTAGATGCCGAGGGTCCCGGCCTCCGCCGCGGGACGGCTCTTGACCACCGGTGCGTCGATGAATTCCGCGCCGGTCTTTTTGACCATCTCCGCGATGGCCTCCGACGCCGCGGGGTCGATGGTGCTCATGTCGATGCAGAGCTTGGTCGCATCCAGCGCGGGCAGGATGGACTCATACACCGCGCGGGAGTCCTCCGTCCGGGGGACCATGGTGAGGAACACGTCCGCGTGCTCCGCGGCCTCCCGGGCGCTGGCGCACCAGACCGCGCCGCGGGCGAGGAGTTCATCCGCCTTCGCCTTCGTGCGGTTGTAGACATAGACGGTCCCGCCGAGCTTTTCGAGGAGGTTCCGGCACATGGGCTCGCCCATGATGCCGAGACCGACAAATCCGATGTTCATAGGGTGTTACTCCTTTGCCGTGGCGTCCCACGCCTCCGTGAATACGCCGATGCCCTGGGTTGTGTAGGCGTGGCGCATGCTGTCGCGGTAAACGTCGAGTCCCGCCGTCACGATGTCCGCCCCGGCGACCGCGCAGTCCACGATCTGCTTCGGCGTGCGGACGGCGGCGCAGATGATCTGCGTTTTGCCGTAGAAGCCGTAGTTCTTATAGATCTCCACGATGTCCCGGATGTAGCGGCGGCAGTCCTCGCCGTTCTGCTCCTTCCAGCCGATGAAGGGGGAAACGAAGAGAGAGCCGTTTTTCGCGGGCAGGATGGCCTGCGCCGGGGAGAAGATCAGCGTGACGTTCGTGCGGATTCCCTCCGCCTCCAGCTTCCGGGCGGCGGTGATTCCCTCGGGCGTGGCGGGGATCTTGATGACGAAATTCCCGCAAAGGCCGGCGATGTCCCGCGCCGCGGCGATCATGCCCTCCGCGGTGTCGAGGTGGGGATCGATCTCCACCGACACGGGGAAGCGGTCCGCGCCCTCCAGGCCCTCGGTCTTCACCCAGGCGGCGATATCGCCGATGGCCCGGCGGAAGGGCTTGCCGCTCGCCATGATGTGGCGCGGGTTCGTGGTCACGCCGTCGATCCCGAAGGTCTCGAAGGCGGTCTTGATCTCGTCGAGCTTGGCGCTGTCCAGAAAGTATTTCATCGAAAGAGCTCCTTATTGTTCTTTGCTGTTGTTATTTTTTATAGGAGAGCCGCAGGGCGTTCTCCGGGTCCCAGAGGCGGTCGTAGCGCAGGCCGGTCACCCGCTCGCACACGGCGATCTCCTCGGGCGTGGCGGCGCTGTCGTCCTCGCCCTTCCGGCGGGCGATCTCCCGGCGGACGATCTCGAACTCCCGCTTGCCCAGGGGATAGAGCACCACAAACACCAGGGTGATGGCCAGCATGATGATCTGCGCGAACACATACACGTTCGCGATGCCCACCTGCGTCGCCGCAGCCTGGCGTCCGCCCTCGGAGGCGATGACCTCGCTGTACCCCACCATGGCGAGCAGCACGCCGATGATGGCGGAGGAGAAGCCCGTGGCGATCTTGCGGACGAAGGTCGCCATGCCGGAGCAGATGCCCGGGCGGTTTACGGTGGTGATGAGCTCGTCCACATCCGGCATATCCGCGAGGATGGCGTAGATGCTTGTGGAGCAGCCCGCCATGCCGAGACCGATGATGAAGGACAGAGCGAGGATGACCGTGAAGTTCGCGCCCTCATGGGAGAAAAACAGCATGGCGAGGGTCGCGGCCATGCGCACGGGCGTTCCCACGAGCACGGGGAATTTCTTCGACGTGCGCGCCATGATGGGCATGAACAGGAACATCCCCAAAAACTGGCTGAGCAGGATCACGCCCATGAGGACCGTGAAGTTGCCGCCGCCATAGGCGTTCAAGACGTCGTCCACATAGTACACGGCAAGGCCGGTCACGAAATCCGCCGCGCCCTGCCCGAAGATGAAGATCCCCATGAGCAGCAGGAAGGACCGGCTCCGGTAGACCGTGAAGGAATGGCGGAAGCTGTCCTTGAAGGCCACCTTCACCACGGGCTTCTGCCGCTCCCACGTTCCCGCGAAGGTCAGCAGGATCACGACGAGGAAGACCGCGGAGAAGATGACCGCCACGGTGAAGTACTGGGCCGGATTTGTGTTGTCCTTTATGAGCAGCGTCGGCACGAGGCCCGCCAGGATCGCACCGAAGGAGGAGAAGATCATGCGGACGCTCGAAAACCGCGCGCGGGCCGTGTAGTCCTCCACCATGTCCGGCAGAAGGCCGTTGTACGGCACCATGACG